>JAISST010000114.1 GCA_031272945.1 Fusobacteriaceae bacterium | reverse complement strand
AGGGATTATATCCCAGTGAGTTGAAAATCGCGGCCGCAACGACAGTTGTACCGATTACTCCCGCATTGGAAGCGGTATTGGCGTTGATGGCAATACAGGATACGATGGCCGTAATAATAAAGGCCGGCGCTCCCAAAATGGTCTTCTTTATGAACGCCTCAAACAACCCGACCTGTTCCATGAGTCCGATGGCAAGGATCAGGAGAACCATCATCCGCATCGGCGAAAAGTTGAAATAAATCACATCCAGATTCTGAAAAAGGTATTGCAGTACATCTTTGCTTAATAAACTCTTGACCGCCACTGTAACCTGCGTGGCTTCTTTTCCTGATTCCGCTCGCAAATAAGTCGCCGAGGCCCCCATGTTGGCAAATATTACAGACAGAATGATTACTACCACAGATAAAATCAAGAATAAATAAAAAGGATGGGGCAGTCTGTTTCCGTTTCGTTCCACAAATGATATAAATCTATTGAATAGACTGTTTTTTTGAACTTCTTTCGTTTCCCGCATAGTATCTCCTTTTTTTGTTGTTTTTACGGCCGCTTAAAAACTGTTTCTCCACCGATAATCGTTTCCAAAACACGGATGTCCTTAATGACGTCTTCGGCGCAAGTCATGATATCCGTATCCAGAATTACGAAATCCGCCAATTTTCCACGTTCTATGCTGCCTTTGAGATGTTCTTCAAAACCGGCGTAAGCCGACCAGGTCGTATACGACTGTACCGCTTCCTGACGCGTAAGGCTTTCTTCCGGATACCAACCGCCCGCCGGATTGCCGTGCAAATCTTTTCGCGTGATTCCCACATACATATTGATAAAAGGATTCATAAGCTCCACAGGCGAATCGGTTCCGTTGGGAAGAATACAACCGCTTTTGCGGAACGTTCTCCAAGCATAGGCGCCCTTGATTCTCTCCGGTCCCAAACGGTCATCTGCGTTGGCTTTGTCCGTCGCCACAAAAATGGATTGGAATGTAGGGATAACTCCCAATTTGGCAAATCTGGGAATATCCTCTTTTGACACGATCTGCGCGTGCTCTATCCGGTATCGATGATCCCGGCCGGGGATTTCATGGAATACCCTTTCATAGATATTGAGACTTTGCCGGTTGGCCGCGTCTCCTATGGCGTGGATGGCAACTTGAAAACCGGCTTTTCTTGCGTTTTTTACAATTCGATACAGCTCATCATCGGTCAATTTGCCATTTCCTCTGTGCCCGGGACGGTCACTGTAATCCTCGAGCATCCAGGCGCTTCGCGCCCCTAAAGAGCCGTCATTTGACAACTTAAAGCACCGGGCTGTCAACCGGTTCTCATGGGCCCCTATCCGGATGCCCTGCTGAAAATAGCGTTCCGAAACCTCCAATAATTCTTGGGTCGTCGGACGTCCCGGCACTCTCAGCATCACATAAATCCTCACTTTAAGCTGCCCTTCCGCGTAAAGTCTATCCCATACATCTACAATTTCTTGAGCGGTCCCCGCATCATGGATCGTCGTGAGTCCGTTCGCAAGAAATTCTTCCTCGGCAAGTTTTACGATCCGGGCGTGCTGTTCCGCGTCATACGGGGGGATCGCTTTATTGAAAAATTCCTGCGCCTGATCGGTTACCATCCCGGAGATTTTCCCTTCCGGATTACGCAGAATTTCTCCTCCCGCCGGATCCGGAGTGTTCTCTGTGATCCCCGCTTTCCGGAATGCCTCGGAGTTTCCCCACGAAGCATGACCGCAGGCCCTTTTCAGATACACCGGATGCTCCGGCGCAACAACATCCAATTCTTCCTTTGTCGGATAGGATCTGTCTTCCCACTCGTCATTATTCCATCCCCGACCTATGATCCACCGACCTTTTTCCGTTTTTCCGGCCGCTTCCGCGACCGCCGCCTTTATTTCTTCCCGGGATTTATTCCTGACGTTGAGTTCCAATTTCATTATACCGGAATTGACAACATGCAAATGGGAATCAATTAACCCGGGCAACACGGTTTTTCCTTGAAGATCAATCACTTCGACTCCTGCTCCGCATTGCGACAGAATTTCTTCATTGGCGCCAACGAGAAGGAAGCGATCTCCCTTTAGAAGGAAAGCTTCCGCTTGACGGAAGTCTTTGTCGACCGTATAGATTTTTCCGTTTATATAACCTTTCATTGTCTCATTCAATGTATTTCCAGCCTCCTTGTATTTTCAGGACAACCAACGCATCCCTCCGCGCCTTTGCGCCTCTGTGCAGGATTATTTACTTTTGTAATAAAAACATGCCGACTTCCCCGCGGAGGTCGGCGCTGTTTTTATATTCGGTTTTATGCTTCCTTGAAGCGCAGCTTGCGTTCTTTTTCCAGTTCTTCCCGGAACTGGGGCGCCGCAACCGCGATCAAAGCCTTTGCTCTTTCGCGCAGCGTCTTTCCCTTTAATTTCGCAACGCCGAATTCCGTTACGACATAGTCCACGTCGCAGCGGGAAGTGGTTACTGTGGAGCCTTCCGTCAGGAGCGGAACGATCTTGGAAACGACGGTTCCTTTTACGTCGGCTGTGGCCGGGAACGCCAGGATGGAACGTCCGCCTTTGGAGAAGGCCGCGCCCCGTACAAAGTCCACCTGTCCGCCGATTCCGGAGAACTGGCGCAGGCCGATGGATTCGGAGCAAACCTGACCCATAAAGTCTACCTGAAGGGCGGAATTTACGGAGACGAGATTGTCATTCTGACCGATGATCCGGGGATCATTGACGAAATCAATGGGGTTCATGTCGACCATGGGGTTGTTGTTGGCGAAATCATAGAGCCTCTGGGTGCCCATCAAGAATCCGATAACCATTTTTCCGGTCTTGAAATTCTTCTTGGCGCAGGTTACAACGCCTGCGTTATACAGGTCCACGATGCCGTCGGAAATCATTTCCGAATGGATTCCGAGGTCTTTCTTTTCTTTGAGGAAATGCAACACGGCGTCAGGAATCGCGCCGATTCCCAGCTGAAGCGTATCGCCGTCTTTGATCAACGACGCGCAGTTGGCGCCTATTTTTTCTTCGATTTCTCCGATTTTCGGAAGCGGCAATTCCACGATGGGAACGTCATGCTCCACGATGATATCAATATCTTTCACGTTGATGAAAGAATTGCCAAGGGTTCTGGGCATCTTGGCGTTCACTTGCGCAATGACAAGTTTCGCGGCTTCCGCGGCAGGTTTCGTGTAGTCGCAGGAAACGCCGAAGGAACAGTTGCCGTCCTCATCGGGCGGGGTTACGTTAATGATCGCCACGTCTACCGGTAATTCGGTTTTCCACAGACCGGGCACCTGATAGAAGAATGTCGGCGTGAAATCTCCTCTGCCTTCCTCTACGCATTTTCTTGTGCCGCCGCCCAAAAACAGCGAATTTACTCTAAAATGACCGGCCATTTCCGGTTTCGCGAATCCGGAAGGTCCCATGGCCACCATGTTTACGACTTCCACATCTTTATAGGCTTCGTAATTCTCCACCATCTTTTGTACGATATAAACCGGTTCGCCCACCGCGTGGCCAAGTACGACTCTGTTGCCGGACTTGATTGCTTTGACGGCCTCTTCCGCCGTCTTTACCTTTGCTTTGTATTCTTCTTTCCAACTCATTGATTTACCTCCGTTTTCTCTGTATTTAGGTAAAAGGGGAGAAATGTTATTTCTCCCCCATTTTGATTATGATTTACGCAAGATTCCGAAAATTATTCTTTGATTTTGGCAATCGCTTTGGCAAGCTTCTTCTTTTCGGGAAGATTTGCATACCGGGAGATCACAATTCTCTGTGCTTGCGGGGAACCGGCGCCGTGCATGGATTCTGTCCGATATCCAACTGCCGCTGTTCCGAGAGATAAATTCTCAATGAGTCTCAGCATGCGGAGTCTGTTCTCTGTGGAAACGGTCTTTACGCCCTGCAGATATTTCTTTACATAGGGACCCAGCTTCGGATCGTTCAGATCTTTTTCGGACGGGGCCGTTACCATGATTCCGCCGGCGATATCTTCGGCGAGACGAACGATTTCATAGGGGAATCTTGTTACATTCTGCTTACATACGTTGGCAAGCATGGTGTCGATGTAGTAATTGCCGGAGGCTGTCTTTACGCCTTCCGCGGAACAAGCGATTCCGCTGCTGTACAACGTTTCGTTCAAGTGAACCATTTCGATCAGCTTGTCTTTTACGTGAGAAGCTTTCTGCGCGCCATTGTAATCAGCGATGGTGGCGGCTGCGCCTATTACGACGTCGCCCACGCCGACTTTACATCCGCCGTAGCTCTGGCGGTGGTATCCGGCGAAGCGTTCAACCAAAACGCCTGCCAATTCCGTTTCTCCGTTTAAGAAGATGTATTCGTTGGGAACAAATACGTTGTCAAATATTGTCAGGGCTTCCATTCCGCCGTATTCGCTGTTGCCAACGTCTATTTGGCCGCCTTCCAACTTTCTTGTGTCGCAGGACTGGCGTCCAACGATCATGAATAATCCTTTGGCATCCATGGGAACCGCAAAGGAAATCGCGTAGTCTTTTTCATCGTCTTTCATGGCGATGGTGGGCATTACCAATACCCAGTGGGAGTTTACGATCCCTGTCTGATGGCATTTCGCTCCGCGAACAACGACGCCGTCAGGTCTTCTTTCCACAACATGTACATACAGATCGGGATCGGCCTGGGCTCCGGCGGACAATCCTCTGTCACCCTTGGGGTCGGTCATGGCGCCGTCGACTGTCAAGTCTTCGTCCTGTACCATTTTGAGGAATTTCTTGAATCTTTCATGATAATTCGTCCCGAACTTCTGGTCGATATCATAGGTGGTGCTGTACTGCGCGTTAAATGCGTCCATTCCTACGCATCTCTGGAAGCAGGAAGCCGTCTTCTGTCCCAGTAATCTCTGCATTTTAACTTTTTTGATCAAGTCTTCGGGGCTTCTGTGGATATGGCAGAAGCGGTTGATCTTTTGTCCGGAATCGGGATCGATGGCTGTCATCAGATCTTCGTATTCAGGCATCTGAGCCAATTCATACGTAGCCGCTACGGAATTCAGCGAGGGCCTCAAAATCGGATCTGTCACCGCGGATTCAATCTTCTTGCCAAACATGTAAATTTCCATCTTGATCTTCTTGATACTCTCAATGTACTGCTCCTTTGTTTTCAATGGCATAATATTCCTCCTTAACAATTAAAATTTAATGGTATTCTTGTAAAACATAAGACACACAGTTCTCTAAAAGTAATAGTAGCAATATTCATGCCAAAAATATAGAGAACCGTTTTTTCTTCTTTCCATTTACGTCGTTTGGGAACTTTTTTTGCGCTTGCGTAAAAAGGTGGAGGGGTCCATCCCGAGACTTGAGGCGGCCGCCCGGATATTTTTGTATTTTTTGTAGGCGGCGTTGATATAATCCAGCTCGATTTCCGCCATCTTTTTCTTGAGATCAATGCCGACGCCTCCTTCCTCGCCCGGTTCCTCCTCACGGGTCTCCCGCAGGAGATAGCCCGTGCTTTCATAGTAGCGCTCGGCTATGGAAATGGGGATGTCTTTTACGGAAATGGACGTTTCATTGCTGATAATGAAGGCTCTTTCGATAATATTCTTCAATTCCCGGATATTGCCGGGATAATTGTAACTTTGGAGTAATTTTAAGGTAGAGGGAAGAAGGGTTTTCTTGAATCCGTATTTCTCGTTGAGATCCCGGACAAAGAGTTCCGCCAGGGGGGTAATGTCATAAATTCTTTCCCGAAGCGGCGGAATCAGGACCGGAAATACCGTAAGCCTGTAATAGAGGTCTTCCCGGAATTTCTTTTCTTTGACCAGCTCCTCGAGATTTCTGTTTGTTGCGGCAATGATACGTACGTCAATTTTGATGGCGTTTCTGCCTCCGATCCGCATGACTTCCTGATCTTGGAGAACCCGCAACAGCTTTACCTGCATCTCCGGAGGCAATTCCCCGATTTCATCGAGAAAAATCGTCCCTTCGTCGGCTACTTCAAACAGACCGATCTTTCCCTCCCGGTTGGCGCCGGTGAATGAGCCTTTCTCATAGCCGAAGAGTTCGCTTTCGATCAAACTGGAGGACAGCGCGCCGCAATTGACCCGGACGAAGGGCTTGTCCTTCCGCTTGCTGTTTTCATAGATGTATTGGGCGAATACGTCTTTTCCGACGCCCGTTTCTCCCATCAGCATAACTGTTGCATCGGTGCCCGCCACGAGATCAATGAGTTGCAAAATCGCAACAGAATTTTTGTCGATACAGACGATATCCTTGTAATTGTTGATTTTCTTCAGGAATTCGTCCAGTTCCGCCCGGGCTTTGATCGAAAGAATGTTCTTTCTTTCCACTTCCTCCTGCAGCTGATAAATTTCCGTCAGATCCCGGACATTTGTTACAACCATGGTGATTTCGCCGTTCTTGTCGAATACGGGAGAGCTTGTGATCAAAGCTTTTTTCCCGGTCTCGAATTCCTGCTCCAATGTCACGGGCCGACGTTTGTCCAGCACCATCAGCGTGCCCGATACGGAAATAACCCGGTCCTGCACGAGGTCCGCCATATTTTTCCCCAGCATGTTTTCACGGCTGAGACCGGTGATGATTTCGTAGTTTCTATTGACCAGAATCGTGTTCGCTTTGCCGTCTGTGATGTAAATCCCGTCAAAAGAATTTTCGATAATCGCGTTCAATTTTTCATTGATGGTCTCCAGATTGCCCAAAAATTCTTTGATATCCGGTTTTTCCAGTAAATTCTGCATGTTTCATCCCCCTGTTTCCATAAATTAGTATGTTGCAAAATTGCGGTTGCAAAATCCCATTCGCAAAATGACACATGTTTCATTTTTGCCTGTTTTTTCTTGACATCATTACAATTATACCACAAAACGACAAAAATCTATAGAAAAAAATTTTCGAGTGTATGAATAATTTTCAGTTCATTACGTTTTCAAGACTTTATGTATATATATGGAGCAAATTTTAATCAAAAAGACATGCAACGACTTCGGCCGCTGCATGTCTTTTTGTACAGGTAAAGCACGGCTATGCCGGCGCTACAGGAAGACAATTGAGTATCAATAACGCAGAATTTGAATCTATTTCTATACGATCTTAGTCGTAATAGGCGGGAGCGAGTTTGTATGTCTTGAACGAGGGTTCGTCATGGGCATAAATCACGGTAGCGTTGTATTTCTTCTGAAGTCTGCGAACTTTTTCAACGGATTTCATGAAAGAAATGCTGTCATAGCACAGTCCCGACAGTCTGGCGGGCGGTCCGTAAATTTCGCTGCTGTAGATACAATCCTGAGGCAGGATCATGGTCTGGTTGGGCAGATGAACGACCAAGCCCAACAGGCCGGGCGTATGTCCGGGCAGATTGATTACTTCAACGCCGGGAACCAGTTCAAAGTCCACGTCGCCGTCGGCCAATACATACTGACCAACGTAGCGGTCCATGTCGCCTTTTACGTATCCGCCGTGGGTATTCGGGTCTTTGTTCAGTTTAACCTGAGCCTGACCGGCGTAGAAATCAGCTTTCGGTACGATAACGGTTGTGTTGGGGAACAATTGCAGGTTGCCGGCGTGATCCAAATGCATATGGGAAATAACGACGGTCTTGATGTCTTCGGGCTTTACGCCGCAAAGGGCCAATTGTTTGTCCAGCTCTTCCTCGGGCTTCTGATACAGAGGATAAATCTGCTGTAAAACTTTGGACCAGTATCCTTTCATAGCATCCGGATTCGAACCGGTATCATAGAGGATATAGCCGTCGTCTGTTTCGATCAGGAAGGCCATAACGGGTAATTTGATCCATTCATTTTTAACATAGGGCGTGTCTTTCGTGCCGACTGTCCAGCCGCCAACGACGTTGTTCTTATCTGTTTCGAGATAACCGGTGTTCAGGATGTACACTTTTTTTGCTGCCATTTCTTCATCAACTCCTATTAATTTTAATGTAATTTGGTCTTAATCACAAACAAACACTCTACTGAAATTATATAGCAAATTTTATGCCAAAGAAATCAGACGGCAAAAGAAAAAATGAATTGGCAACATTTTTGCTTGTAGATTTTATAGGTTGCCCTTTGTCCCTTCGAACATAGAAATATAACCGCATGGACTTTGGGCCATAATTATATGTTGTTAAGGAGTGTTCAATCATGTTAAGCTTGATCGGTATCGCCGTCGGATTGGGGTTATTGATTTTTTTTGCCTTTAAAGGAAAGTCTTTGATCTGGGCGGCTCCCGTCTGTGTGGTAGTCGTAGCCCTGTTCAGCAGGATCAGCCCTCTGACCGCGTGGACTACTGAGTACATGAAAGGTTTCACCGGCTTTGTGATGAGTTGGTTGCCGGTATTTATGCTTAGCACAATTTTCGGTATGGTGATGGAAGTGACAGGGATCGCTTCCTCTATTTCCTATGCGATTTGCAATCGGCTCGGCGCGAAGCACGCCGTATTTATTGTAGCGATCAGTTCGTATATCCTCACTTACGGAGGCGTGAACTGCTGGGTGGTAATATTTACCGTATTCCCCGTCGCCATCGCCCTTTTCCGGGAGGCGGATATTCCGCGAAGACTCATGCCCGCCACCATCGCCGCCGGCACGTTCACATCGGCCATGACGACCATTGTAGGTACCCCGCAAATTCACAACCTGATCCCCATGAAGTTTTTCGGCACGACGCCTATGGCCGCCCCGTGGATCGGGATTATTTGCGCCGTCATTGAATTCGGCGGCGCCATGACCTGGCTTTCTTACCGGGTGAAAACACTTAAGGCCGCGGGAGAAGGATACACGGAAATTCAAGGAGCGGCGCCCGCGGATCTTGCGCCGCAAAAAGACAGACTGCCGAATCCTCTTATATCGCTGATTCCCTTTGCGGGCCTTTTGCTTTCTCTGAATCTTTTCAAACTGGATATCAATCTTTCGATTTTCATAGGAATCGCGCTGGGCATTCTTCTGAATGTGCAGAAAGTCTCCCTGATCGTGAATTCTCTCAATGAAAGCGCCCTCAATTCCATAAAAGCCATCGTGAACACGTCTTCCGTCATCGGCTTCGGCTATATGGTAAAAATGACGGCCGGTTTCGCGCTCTTGAAAACATTGGTGACCGGAATTCAGGGGGATCCCATCCTTGTGGAGACCATTTCCATCAATGTGCTGGCCGCAGCGGCCGGTTCCGCGTCCGGAGGGCTTCAGATCGCCCTGGACTCCATGGGAGACATCTTCATGAAAAACGGCGTAGCGGCCGGATACAATCCCGAAGT
>JAISST010000081.1 GCA_031272945.1 Fusobacteriaceae bacterium | reverse complement strand
TTTGCTGGATTTTGATTATTTTATGCGTCTTGGGGATCTTCTCCCCGCTCTTTATGAACAAAGTGGAAAAGACGTCCATTGAAAAAGCCGGCGGCGATATCCCCGACGAAACCGGGGATGATCCGGTCCGGACAGCGGACTGATCCAGGGCGTTACGCCTGGATCTGACCGGCGACTTTCAAAAAAAATCCCCTGCAAATATGATTGCAGGGGATTTTTACTTATGACCTTCCTTGTATTTACATAAATATTATACCACCATCACGGCGATTCCATCGGGAATGGCCGTAAATGTTGCCTTGGGATTTCCAACCAGTTTCTCCGCCAGTTGGACGGCCTCCTCCAGCGAATGGGCCGGGATCATCTGGAAATCTTTGATCATTTCGTCGGGCTGGCTCGAAATGAAGATGACCTTGGCGTGCATGAGCACCCGGGCCAGGATCTGAGATTCCCATTGGTCCGCTATCGTTTTGTCTTTCGGCGTATCGAGGAACTCTTTTGTCATTTTGACAAGATCCTTTTCCTTTTTGAAGGTTTCGTAGAAGGAATCGCCGCCGTGGCCGTCGTTGGAATAGGACAACATGATGATGACGCCGCCTTTCTTGACGGTGGCTTCGGCCGCCGTCATGCCTTTGACGGACTGATAGATGTTCTGATCCAGGGGATAACCGCCGTTTGTGGAAATGGCGATATCGGCGGGCTTGGCTTTCACCGCGCATTTGCTGGCGAGAAATTCCCGGCCGACCTTGTGGGCCAGATCGCAGTCGCCCGCTACGGCGTAAATCACTTCTTTTTTCGCGTTGATGACAACGTTGCAGATGAAATCCAAGCGCGCTTTTCTCGCGGCGTAAAGCATGTCGGTGTGAATGGGATTGCCGTCCACGATGCCGGTTCTGGCATAGGGGCTGTCAATAAATTCGGCGTTATGGTTGTACAAAACCGTGGTCTTGCTTACGACTCCCGGCAGAATGCTCTTGCGCCCACCCGAAAATCCCGCAAAGAAATGCGGTTCGATAAAACCTTCGGAAACGACGAGATCCGCCTCCACAATCAATTTGTTGATGATGATGTCGCCGCCCGAGGGGAGTTTCCCCAGATAGACGGTCTCGGATTTTTCGCTGTCATGCAGCACGATTTTTTCTTTGGCGACGATATCCGCGCCGAATTTGTTTTCGAGCTCGGCCTTCGTCGTGGCCCGGTGGAAGCCCGTGGCGATCAAAAGCGTGATGTCCGCTTCGGGACTGCCTTTGCGGATTTCAGCCAACATATAAGGAATGATGTACTTGCTCGGTACCGGCCGCGTATGGTCGCTGCAGATTACAATGACTTTTTTCTTGTTTTCGGCAATCACGCTCAGTTTCGGTGTTCCGATAGGATTGGCAAGGGCTTTTTGCACCAGTTCCGCCTGTCCGGCTTCCGGCACATAATGTTCCAGTTCCGATTCGAGGACGCCTAACAGCCTGTCTTCGGGAAAATCATAACTCAGGGTTTCTTTTCCGTAAGGAAATGCGATTTTTGACACGATGAATCACCTCACTTGGGTAGAATAACTGTATGGGTCAATAAGATCAGCGGTTAACCTTCTTTTATTATCCGGATGTCATTGATCATCAGCGGCAGGACATCCATGGCGCTGGCGACAATGCCGACGTCGGAAACTTCCAATCACGGCGCTTCCTCGACATTGTTGACGGCAACGATATAGTCGGAACCCGTCATGCCCGAGGTATGCTGTACGGCGCCGGACACGCCGCAGGCGATATAGAGCTTCGGCGATACAATCTTTCCCGACTGGCCCACCTGGTGGATCTTGGGTACCCAGCCCGCTTCGGTCACGGGTCTTGTGGCCCCCACTTCGCCGCCCAAAAGTTTGGCCAGTTCTTTGATCAATTCGTAGTTTTCGGCGCTTCCCATGCCGCGGCCGCCGGTCACGATGACTTCCGCCTCCTCAAGGTTGACGGTCTCGGAGATTTCTTTGACCGATTCCACAGCCTTTACTTTTATGATTTCCGGAGATACTTTGACGTCTTCTTGAATGATTTCCCCTGTTTTTCCGGGGACCGGTTCATTTTTCTTGAAAGCCGCCGAGCGGAGACTGCCGATCTGAGGTCTCGCACTGTCAATGACCATGTCGGTATATACGGCGCCGCCGTATACCGCGCAGGTCCAGACGATGTTTCCGGCCTCATCGACGTCAACGCCGAAGGCGTCGGAGACGCAACCCGTACCGAGACGGAAAGCCAGTCTTCCCGCCAGGTCCTTTCCGTTTTGGGTCGCGCCCAAAAGGATCGTCGAGGGGAGATATTTCGCCGCGATTTGCGCTAAAATCTCCGTCTGTACGTCGAGATTGAAGTCGGCGCAATCGGCGTTATCGACCGCGATCACCTTGTCCGCGCCGTAGGTCAGCGCGTCAGCCGCCGCAGCTGCTACGCCCGATCCCGTAACGACCGCGATCAGTTCTTCATTGGTTTTGGAAGCGATTTTTTTCGCGGCGCCCAGGACTTCGAGGCTGATCTTGGCGATTTTGGCGTCGGCGAGTTCGATATATACCAAAATATTTTTATATTTTGAAAAGTCCATTTTTCAGGTCCTCCTTGCATTTATTGATTTGATCTTGTTTCTTTTTTTGATAATCAGATTACTTTCGCTTCCGTCATAAGGGCGATCGCTTTGGCCACAGCCTCTTCCGCGGTCTTTTCTTTGATTTTCACGCCGGCCTGCCGCTTGGGCGGGGCATAGTACTTGAGCGTCTTGACATAAGCGCCGCCGACGCCTGTTTTGGCGGCGTCAAGACCGGACAGATCCGAACCCTTGATTTCTTCTATGGTCATCTTCCGGGCGGCCATTTTGCTCTTGATCGTGGGATAACGCGGATCATAGTTGGGCTTTGTGACGGTGACAACTGCCGGTACCGCCGTTTCCATCAGGACATAGCCCTCTTCGGTCTCATGTTTCGCCGCGATGCCTTCGCCTCTGGGTTCGAGGGCGATGATGTTCGTGATAAGTCCCCGACCCAGTTGCTCCGCCAACTGACAGCCCACCTGGCCCGACGCGCTGTCCGTCGTCTCTTTTCCGCAGAAAATCAGATCGAAAGGTTTCCCGCTTTTCTCCTCAAGATATCCGACGGCCTTGGCGAGAATATAACTCGTGCCGAGACTGTCCGAACCGTCAAAAGAATCATCCCGTACGACAAAGGCTTTGCCCGCGCCGACGGCTAAGCAGCTGCGCAGAGCGTCCTTGGCGCTCTCGGGGCCGATGGAGAGGACCGTGATGGTCCCTCCGTTGGCTTCCACATATCTCGCGGCCATTTCGAGCGCATAGGTGTCAAAAGCGTTGACGACTTTTTCGATCCCTTCTATAACCGGCAAACCGGTTTCCTTGTCGACTTTGACTTCGACGGAATCATCGGGAACCTGTTTGATACATACTAATATTTCCATTCTTTCTTCCTCCTGGCCTTTTTCTTATCCTATCTGCCGATGACGCTGCCCGAAATCACGATCCGCTGAATTTCGTTGGATCCCTCGAAAATCTGGAAAATCTTCGCGTCACGAAGCAGTTTTTCCACGGGGTATTCCCGGCTGTAACCGTATCCGCCGAAAATCTGGATCGCTTCGGAAGCGACTTCCATGGCGATGTCCCCCGCGTAACACTTGGAAATGGCCGACTCTGTTCCATAGGGAAGTCCTTTGTCCATCAGCGTCAGCGCGTGAGCCACCATCTGTCTCGCGGTCTCGGTTTTGATGGTCATATCGGCGATTTTAAACTGCAAAGCCTGATTTTTGATAATGGGTTTTCCGAACTGGATTCTTTCCTTTCCATAGGCTACGGCTTCGTTTATGCCGCGCTGGGCAATTCCTGTGGCAATACAGCCCATCCAGGCCCGGGCCTGGTCCAGAGTCTTCATGGCAATGGAGAAACCCTTGCCTTCGGCGCCCAAAAGATTCGCCGCCGGAATCCGGCAGTCTTCCAGGACTACGTCGCAGGTGTTGGAAGTCCGGATCCCCAACTTGTCTTCGTGGTGACCCGTGGAGAGTCCCGGTGTTCCCGCTTCCACATAAAACATCGAAATGCCCTTCGTGCCCTGGGATTTGTCCGTCATGGCCGTAATGCAGTAAAAGGAAGCGATGCCGCCGTTGGTAATAAAGCACTTGCGTCCGTTCAGCACATAATCGTCTCCGTCTCTGACAGCCGTGGTCTTTCCGGCCGCGGCGTCGGATCCCGCGGAGGGCTCCGTAAGACAGAAGGCCGCGAACCCGCCGTCAATAATCAATTGGGCGGCGCGTTTTTTCTGTTCTTCCGTCCCCGCAATCAAAACAGGCTTCAAACCCAGACCGCTGGCGGAGATTGTGACCGCGAATCCCGCGTCGGCAATGGCCATCTGTTCCATGAGCGCCGCCACCGTTACGCGGTCGAGGCCGGGTCCGCCGTATTCTTCGGGGACTTCGAGGGAATGCAGCTGCATTTCAATGGCCTTGTCGTAGATCTCCTTGGGCCATTCCCCTGTCCTGTCGTATTCCTTGCACTGCTCCTTTACTTCTTTTTCACAAAAATTCTTGACTTCAGCAAGGAGTTCCTTCCCCTCTTCCTGAATGATATATGCCATATTCCTGCCTCCTTTGTTATACTTTGTAGCAGACCTTACCCGGATTTAAAATCAGGTTGGGGTCAAAAACCTTCTTGATGTTTTCCATGAGTTTGAATGTTACCGAACCTACCGCAGTCTCGAGATAATCGATCTTTCCATGTCCGATTCCATGCTCTCCCGACAGCAGTCCGCCCTTTTCATAAGCCTTGGCGTAGATCTCCTTCATAAATTCATCGACTTTTTGTTTGAATTCATCCAGCTGCATTTCATTGCTGACGGCGTAAATATGGAGATTGCCGTCTCCCGCGTGACCGAAGCTCTTGATCTTGAAGCCGTATTTGCTTTCGAGACCGTTGACGAAGCCCAGATAATTGGCGATTTCACTGACGGGAACAACGACGTCGCACTCGTCCAGTAACTTGGAATCGGCTTCGATGGCTTCCAGGAACGAGCCTCTGGCCGCCCAGGCGTCCCGTTTAAGGGCAGGCGTATCGGCCAGCATAACGTCCATGGCTCCGTTTTCCAGAACGAGCTCCGAGGCCTTTTCCACGACGTCCATAACCGCTTCTTCCGTATCGCCGTCAAAGGTCACGAGCAGGTAAGCGCCGACATCCTGTCCGTTGAAGGTCTTGGGGAATACTTCCTTTCCGACATAGGCTTCCGACGAGATCACGATGGCTCTTTCCATGAATTCCAGCGCCTGGGGCGCGAAATGATTTTGGAAGAATTTCGGCACCGTCGCGATACATTCGTCGAGGTTTACGTAGGGGATGATCATGCTCATGACTTCTTTGGGTTGCGGGATCAACTTCAGCGTCAGTTCCGTAATGATGCCCAGCGTCCCCTCAGAGCCCACCATGAGATCGATGAGACTGTATCCGGTGCTGGTCTTGGAAACCTTGGCGCCGAGCTTGACAATTTCTCCTGTGGGGAGTACCACGGTCATGGCTTCCACATAGTCTCTCGTGGCGCCATACTTTACAGCCCGCATGCCGCCTGCGTTTGTGGCGACATTGCCGCCCAGGGTCGCGAATTTTTCCCCTGGATCGGGCGGATACAGCAATCCCTTTTTGGCGACGTCTTCCTGTAAGTCATTGAGGAGCAAACCGGGCTCAACGGTCACCGTAAAGTTCTCCAGATCGTAGTCCAATATCTTGTTCATTTTTGTGGTGCTCAAGAGAATCCCGCCGTGAATGGGCACCGCGCCGCCGACGAGTCCTGTTCCCGCGCCTCTGGGCGTCAGGGGAACGACATATTTGTTCGCGAGCTTTACGACTTCGGCGATTTCTTCCGTCGTCTGCGCTTCCACAACCACTTCGGGCTTGGCCGCCCCGTAGATGGGCATTTCGTCATGGGTGTAGTCTTCGTTGATATCTTCACCCGTAAATACCCGGCCGGGAATGGCTTTTTTCAATTCTTCGACCAGTTCGGGGCTTACTTTGTTATAATTTGCCATAGTGTTCCTCCTTTAGTTGAATTTTCCCATACCTATATAATATCATAATTTATGATTTTTGATAAGATAAAAACTTTATTTGTCCATATTTTCATGAAATTTCCAATGAAGTCAGCGAACCTTTGTGGTCCTACCTCTTCCTTATAATGCCATGAAAGGCCGGAGACCGACGCCGATCAGGGTAAAGGCGATAATACCTACCACAACGCCGTAAATGATGAAGGGGATGAAGGTCTTGCGGATAATCTCGCCCTCACGATTCAAGAGGCCCACAACGGTACAAACGGCTACGACATTGTGCACGCAGATCATATTGCCCATAGCGCCTCCCGCGGCCTGGGCGGCCACGATGGTGATCTGGGGCAGCTGGTTGATCGTCGCCATATCCCACTGGAACTGGCCGAACAAAACGTCGGAAACCGTATTGGATCCCGTGATAAAGGCGCCCAGGCCGCCCACATAGGAGGCGATGGCAGGCCATGCGCCGCCGACGGTACTGGCGATAGCTTCCGCCATGGTCCGCGGCATGGAGCGGATCGCGGTGTCTACGCCCGACGCCTGCAACTGCTCAATCAACTTGGCGTTGGAGAAGTTTCCGGAACCCTGGAAGATCTTTACGAGGGCTACGGCCGCGCACAGGGAAATCGTGGCGGGGATGATCTTTTTGAAGGTGTCGCGCCAGGCTTTGGCGGCTTTTTCCCCGGGCATCTTGTGCAGCGCGATCGTCAGGATTGAGACGAGGACGAAGGGAACGGTACCCGGCAGATACAGAAACTGGATGCTGCTGTCGCTGACGCCCGCCCAGCCGAGAATGTCGGTGATCCGGAGCACGATATTGCTCTGGAGGAATTTCATGAAGGGCAGCGAACGGATTCTGGTGAGGATAAGAATGCCGCCGATGAGAATATAGGGGAGCCACGCCATGATCTGGCTCATCTGGGGTTTGAGTTCCGCCTTCTTGTCAAAGGCCACGTTGCCCGTCCAACTCTTGTCCCATTTGGAATCGTCGCCGAATGTCCAGACTTCTTTGGGCACGCAGACGCCTTTGCTGGCGCCGTACATGACGATGCCGAGACCGACGAGACCGCCTACGACGGAAGGCGTCTCAGGCCCTACGAACCAAGCCAGGAACAGATAGGGAACCGAAAAGGAAATCGCCGCGAATACGCAGAATTTCCATGCTTTAAAACCATCGGACCATTTGCGGTCGGGCCCGAACAGACGGGTGATAAAGCCCAGCATAAAGATCGGGAGAATAAAGGCCATGGGTACATGCATCAATGTAACGGTCTCGCCGATGGCTTTCATGACGCCCACACGATCCGCGAAAAATCCGGCGGCCACGGCTTTATCCATGACGTTGGCGATGGATGTGCCGAATCCGGTGATAATCGGCGTTCCTACCGCGCCGAAGGTTACGGGGAACGAGTTGAACGCGAGGCAGAGGATGGCGGAAGCCAAAGGCGGGAAGCCCAGAGAAAGCAAAAGCGGTGCGGCAAGGGCGGCCGGCGTGCCGAAACCGGCTGCGCCTTCGATAAAGGCCGCGTAGAGATAGCCGACAATAATGGCTTGTACGCGCATATCTTTACTGATCTTCTGCATCCCGTACTGGATGGTTTCCATACCGCCCGAATACTGGAGCGTATGCAGGATCAGGAGCGCGCCGAATACGATGATCAGAACGCTGAAGGCGTTGATGATCCCCTGAATACTCAGGGCCGCCACATAAGAAACCGGCAGTTTCCAGGCGGCCACGGCAATCACGGCGCAGGTAAACCAGGCCACCGGCATGGCTTTCATGGCGCCCAGGCGGACCCAGACCATGAGAACAAGCGCAACAAGGATGGGAATAAAAGCCAAAAGTGCAAAAAATCCTGTAGACATAAACTAAACCTCCTTTTTCAAGTTTGGATCCCGGGGGGATCCGGATCATACAGCCGAAACAATAAAAACAATAAACGGACCCAGGAAAGGATGAACCGATACTGGTACTACCTGTTTAATACTTATATTATACCCCATGATCGAAAAAAATCAAGTAGTTTTTACGCATATTTTGATTATTTTTTGGTCAAATATTCTGAAATCAATACAACTATTTTTAAAAACCGCGAAATTATCAAGCTTTTCGGCAAAATAGCGGTAGGACCAAAAAACAAAAAAAGAGCCGAAATTTTTTGATTTTCGGCTTTTTTTCTGTTAAATGCCGGTTTTTTTAATGAGAAATTATGTGGATGATTGCCAACCCTCAAAAAGACAATAATTTTCTCTACAAAATCTCAAAAATATAGGCAAAATGCCTGTCCAAAGCGTCTTTCCCTTTGATGAAATCCCGTTCCCCGATGGAGATCACAATGTCCTCGTGAGATTTTTGCAAGCCTTCCTGATTGTTAGGATTCTCAAAAATTTTTCCGCGCAGATAGCCCACATAAAATTCCATCAGGTTGTCAAAGGAAGTCAGATTATTCAAAATATAGGCGTTTTTCCCGATCCCCGCGACGCCGTAATGGATTTTTTTATCGTAGATGACCTTGATTTTTTCGCTTTCGCAGTTCCGAAGCATGGCCGCGAAATGCTCCAACTCGGCGATATCCCTGGTCGTGGCCTTCTGGATCGCCAGGGAAAGCGACTCCAGCTCCAGCGCGTAGCGGAATTCCATGAGTTCCCGAATGTTGATGAGGTCCAGGGAATACATCAGGGACATGATTTCCACAAGACTCCGGGAAAAATTATTTGCGATATAATTGCCCGAGCCGTGCCGGACCTCGATGAGGCCCATCCTGTCCAATATCCGGAGCCCTTCCCTTGTGGAGTTCCGGCTGATATTGAGCTGTTCCGCCAATTCCCGTTCCGGGGGAAGCTTATCCCCGATCTTGTAGGCGTGGCTGATGATTTTGTCCTTGATATAGTTGATCAGTGCTTCATAGGATTTGTCTGCCGTCATGAATACTCCCTTTTTTGTGATTTCCGCCAGGCTGTCGTTGCTTGTCTCATGTTGCGGTATCAATTTTTCGGATTAACAAATCCATTATATCGAAAATTCAGCGAAAACACAAATGTTTTTCGTTATTTTCCGATGTTTTTTTCTTTTTTTCAAAAGGGCGCGCCAATCTCTCCGGAACAATGTTGTTACAGGCTGTTTCCCGGCGTATAAATATCCATGGAAGCGTAGTATTTGACCGCTTCGCTCCTGGTGGCCTCTCCCGACAGGACCCGCAGCAATTTGGCGAAGGCCTCTTCGCCGACCTCCTCGACGGATTTATTGCCGAGAACCACCTGACCGGCATCGATATCCATTTCTTCTTTCTGACGGACAAACGTAACGGGATTCCCGCATACTTTCAGCACCGGTACGCCCGGATAGCCCTGAGGGGCCCCGAGGCCGGTAGAAAACAGGATACACTGACTCCCGGCGATGGCCATGGCGCTCAAAAGCTCGATTTCTTTCGCGGGGCTGTGTTTGATCCAGAGTCCGGGTTTCGGCGGCGCGTCATTGTAGCCGATGATGCCTTCAATGGGTCTTGTGCCGGATTTCACGATGGCGCCGAGGCTTTTTTCCTCGATGGAAGAGATTCCGCCGCGGATATTCCCCGGCGTCGGCTGCCCTTTGCGCATGTCCACGCCTCTTTTATTGGCTTCGGTTTCCACTTCCTGTACGATCTCGAACACCCGCTTGGCGTCCTCCGGATTCCGGCATCTTCTGGCCAAAATATGCTCAGCCCCGATGAATTCCGTCGTCTCACTGAAAATCACTTTTCCGCCGGCGTCAACGATCTTGTCGGACACATATCCGATAACGGGATTGGAGGCGAGTCCCGAAGTGGTGTCGGAACCTCCGCACTTGATCCCCATGGTGTAGGCCGACAGGGGCGCGGATACCCTTTGCTGCCCGCTGATCCCCAGCCACATGTTCCGGGCGATGTCGGAGCCGATCCGGATAGCGGCTGTTGCGCCCCCCAGTTCCTGACTTACGATCCGCTCCACAGGTTTTCCTGTTTCTTTGAGGGCTTCCACCAGACGGGCGTTATTCGTTCCCTCGCAGCCGAGGCTGACAATGAGAATCGCGCCGATGTTTGGATTCTGCCCGATCCGGATCAGGGCGTCCGTCGTCCATTCCAGATCGGGTTCCAGCTGCGTACAGCCCTTGTGATGGCAGTAGGGAACGCAGCCTTCCACTTGGTGGGCGATGGCCATGGCTACTTCATTGACGCAAAAAACACTGGGAATAATCGCCACATAGTTTCTGCTGCCGTACAATCCGTCTTTTCTTTGATAACCTTGAAACGTTGCGCTCATTTTCTGTCCCCCCTTCCCCGGTTGCTGTCGAGATTGTGCACGTGGACGTGCTCTCCCGGCGCGATATCCTTACTTGCGATTCCGATTTCCTCTCCGTATTTCAGGATCGGTTCATTGCGTTTGACGGGTTTTATGCAGATCTTGTGCCCGTAAGGGATCTCCGCCTTGGAGACGAGTTCAAAACTCTTTCCTTTGTTGTCTCTGACAAGGACCGTCGTTCCTGTCGCCACATCGGCGAAAATCGAAGCGACATTATCAATATCCGCCAGTTTGACGGCGATGATTGCCTGTTCTGCCATATTCTTTCCTCCTGATTCCATTGGAATAATTGCCTATTATTTTCCGGAAAGACAATTTTTGGAAAAAGCTCTCCGGCAGTTTCCGGAAACTGCCGGAGAGCCTGTTTTACCTTCCGAATCATTCTGTGATTTTCAGATCCGATGATCAGATCAGTAGGGGATAATTGACCGCATTCCCACCGCAAGCATAATGTAGGCGACGATCCCCACGACAATTCCGTAAAGGATAAAGGGCATAAAGGTCTTTTTGATGATTTCTCCCTCTCTGTCGTTGAGTCCCACCACGGAACAGGCCGCAACGACGTTGTTGACGCAGATCATGTTTCCGCCGGCGCCCCCGGCGCATTGCGTGCCCAGGATCACCATCTGCGGCAGCTTCAGCAACAGGGACATAT
>JAISST010000073.1 GCA_031272945.1 Fusobacteriaceae bacterium | reverse complement strand
CGTCAGGATTGTATACAATCTGAAGGAAACGCCCGTATTGAGAGGCGTCGTTTTTTACGGAAATACAGTATTTACCGATGCGGAACTGCTTGAAGTATTCAAGACGAAGACGGGAACGCGCTTCAATATCAACGAAGTCAGGGCCGACCGGGACGCGCTTCTGGATAAATATCACAAGGCGGGCTATGTCCTCACGGAAATTACCGACATGGGAATCAACAAAAATAACCAGTTGGAGATTCACTTGAGCGAAGGAGTTATCCGGGAGCTTGCCTATCAAAAAATGGTCGTAAAGCAGAAAGGCGAACGCCGGAAACCCAGTGACGATCAGTTGAAGACAAGCGACTACGTCATTGAGCGGGAGATCGTCCTGCAAAAAGGAAAGATTTTCAATTCCAACGATTACGATGCCACCGTCAGCAATCTCATGAGGCTCGGTCATTTTAAAAATGTAAAATACGAAGCGACGCCCATAGCCGGAGATCCCGACGGGAAATCCATCCTGCTTCTGCTTGACGAAGAACGGACCGCCATGTTGCAAGGGGCTCTTTCTTACGGTTCCGAAGTGGGCTTCATGGGTTCGGTATCCCTCAAAGACACCAACTGGAAAGGACGGGGACAGGAGTTCGGCTTTACGGCGGAACGTTCCAGCGAAGATTACACGAGCGTGTCCATCAACTTCTACGAGCCGTGGATCAAAGGGACAAAGCGGATTTCCTACGGTTGGTCCGCCTATTTCAACCAGTATCAGGATGACGACAGCAGACTCTTCCATCAGATCGACACATTCGGCCTGCGCTTTACGGTAGGGAAGGGACTGTCCAACAATTTGCGGTTGAGTTTGACCGCCAAGGCCGAGTATGTAAAAGAGCAGGCCAGAAAAGGAAGATTCAACAAGAATCCTTCGGACAACAAGTATTATTGGGATACGGGATATACCAGAGAAGTCAAAGGGATAGACGACAAGTATTTCCTCTGGAGCTTGGCGCCTGCGGTTACCTATGATACGAGAAACCATCCCTGGAATACGACCAAGGGATTCTACGGAAAATTCCAGGTTGAAGGAGGCACGGTCGGCGGTTATGACAGCGGATCTTTCGGAAACGCCACCTTGGAACTGCGGGCCTACCACAGAGGCATCTTCAAAAAGAACACGTTCGCTTACCGGGTAATCGGAGGCCTCGCGACGGATACCACAAAAGAAACCCAGCGCTTCTGGGTTGGCGGCGGCAACTCGTTACGCGGCTATGACGGCGGGTTCTTCCGGGGTACGCAAAAGGTTACCGCTACGGTCGAGAACCGGACCCAGTTCAATGACGTGCTCGGGTTTGTGGCCTTCTTTGACGCGGGCAGAGCTTGGAAAAACAACGGAAGAGACGAAGATTATACGAGAGACGAGAGATTCCCGCACCAGTGGGGAACTACGGCAGGCGTGGGTCTGAGACTGAATACCCCCGTGGGACCGTTGCGGTTCGACTTCGGCTGGCCGGTCGGCAACAAAATGGATAGCGGCATGGAATTCTACTTTAACATGGGACATTCATTCTAATCACTGAATATAAAGAAAAGAGCATATATAATCCGTACAAATTGTTCCTGAATTGAACGCAGGAACAATTTGTACGTCGAAGATATAGTTTAATGTAAACGGAGGTATAAAAAATGAAGAAAATCACGGTCATTTTGGCTGTGTTGGGAGTGTCCGTCAGCGCTCTCGCTCAGAATATAGGAGTTGTCAACGCGAGACTCGTGATGGAGGGATATACGCAGACAAGACAGATCTATCAAGAGTTGGAAAACAAAAGAAAGATCATCGAGACGGATCTCAGCAAGGATGAGGTGGAAATCCAGAAGTTGCAGCTGGAGTTAAACGCCGCCGGCAATCCCACAGACGCCCAGAAAAAGAATTATCAGGACAAAGTCACGAAATTCCAGCAGAAAATCCAGGCCAAACAGCAGGAACTGGCCGGCGAAGAAACGAAAAAGATGCAGGAGATCCAGGGAAAGATCAATACCGCCGTGGCGGCAGTGGCCAAGGCCGGAAAATATGATCTCGTTCTGGAATTCAACGCCGTGATGTATACGGCAAACGCCAAAGACATTACGCCTGATGTCGTGAAGGAAATCAACAAGGCGCCCGCGCCCGCGGCGGCTGCTCCTGCGGCTGCGCAGCAACCCGCCAAGAAAAAATAAATAACCTGGGAGGGTAATATGCGTTATCAAATAGCGGATCTGGTTACCGTCCTCAATTGCAGAGTCAAGGGGGAGGCAAATCCCGGAACGGTTTCGGGATTGGCTCCCTTTTTTCAAGCGCAGGAGGATACGGTGACTTTTGCGGCGGAAGAGAAATTTTTAAAGAAATTGGGGGAAACGAAGGCGAAATACATTCTGACACCGGATATTCCTTTGCCGGATATTCCCGGGAAAACCTTTCTGATATCCAAGGAAAATCCCAGGACGCTTATGCCGAAATTGCTGGCGTTTTTCAAGCGTTCCGTGAAACCCTTTGAAAAACGGATTGAAGACTCAGCGATTGTTCCCCGATCCGCCATGGTCGCTCCGACAGCTTCCATCGGCCACGACGTGGTTTTGGGGGAAAATGTGACGATTTATCCCAACGCCGTGATCTGCGAAGGAGTGGAAATCGGGGAGAATACGGTAATCTATCCCAACGTCACGATCCGGGAATTCTGTAAAATCGGAAAAAACTGCGTGCTGCAACCGGGTTGCGTCATCGGCGGGGACGGATTCGGCTTTGTAAAAATCAACGGGATCAATACGAAAATTGATCAGATCGGCGCCGTCATCGTGGAGGATGACGTGGAAATCGGCGCCAATACCACTGTGGACCGGGGCGCTATCGGCGACACCCGCATAGGGCGGCATACAAAAATAGACAATCTTGTCCAGATCGCGCACAATGACATCATCGGAGAGAACTGCCTGATCGTGGCGCAAGTGGGCATTTCCGGCAGTACGGAAGTCGGGAATAATACGACGCTGGCGGGTCAGACCGGCGTGGCGGGACATATAAAAATCGGCAGCAATGTCGTGATCGGCGCGAGAGGCGGCGTTTCGGGAAATATTCCCGACGGGCAGGTGTTGACAGGCTATCCCCTCGTACCGGTACGGGAGGATTTGAAGATCCGGGCGGCCTTGAAAAGACTTCCCGAAATTTTCAAGATTGTCCGGGAATTGGAAAAAACCATCAAAGATTGAGAAAAAATAATTGACAGAGCATGGCGGGAGTGGTACTATAATTAAAAAGATCAAACGCAATGATAAATGATATTGGAGGAAACATGTTAGATTTGAAGTGGATCAGAGAAAATACGGAAGCGGTAAGGGAAATGCTGAAAAACAGGAATTCCAATTTTGATTTGGACGAACTCTTGAAAAAGGATGAGGAGCGCAGAGGCATTCTGAGCGAGGTGGAGGCCCTGAAGCAAAAACGGAACCTGGAGTCCCAGGAAGTGGCCAGATTGAAGAAGGCGGGACAAAACGCCGACGAAAAAATAAAGGAAATGGGCGCTATCGCCGAAAAGATCAAAGAATTGGACAAGGAGTTGTCCGGGGTGGATGAAAGATTGAACTATCTTCAGATGATCATCCCCAACGCCTATCATGAATCGACGCCGATCGGTCCCGATGAGACCGCCAACGTGGAAATCCGGCGCTGGGGTACGCCCCGGGAATTTTCCTTTGAGCCGAAGGCCCATTGGGATCTGGGGGAAGCTCTGGGGATTCTGGATTTTGAACGGGGCGCCAAGCTTTCGGGAGCGCGCTTCGTATTGAATACGGGCCTGGGCGCCCGCCTGGAACGGGCTCTTGTGAGCTTCATGCTGGATATGCATACGACGGAGCACGGATATACAGAACAACTGACCCCCTTTATGGTACGCCGGGAAATTTGCGAAGGGACGGGACAACTGCCGAAATTTGAAGAAGACATGTACAAAACGACGGAAGACGATATGTTTTTGATTTCGACGTCGGAAATCACGATGACCAATATTCACCGGGAGGAGATCCTGCAGGAGAAGGACCTTCCGAAATATTATACGGCGTATTCTCCCTGCTTCCGGCGGGAGGCGGGTTCCTACGGAAAAGACGTCAAAGGCATGATTCGGGTCCATCAGTTCAACAAAGTCGAGATGGTGAAAATTACCGACGCCGTAAGTTCTTATGAGGAATTGGAAAAAATGGTGCAAAACGCCGAAGACGTCCTGCAGCGGTTGGAACTTCCCTACAGGGTGATCCAGTTGTCTTCGGGGGATATGGGCTTCAGTTCCGCCAAGACCTATGATCTGGAGGTCTGGCTGCCTTCCCAGAACAAATACCGGGAAATTTCCTCCTGTTCCAACTGTACGGACTTCCAGGCGAGAAGAATGGGATTGAAATACAGACCCGCCGCGGGCGGCGGCAAGAGCGAGTTCTGCCATACGTTGAACGGCTCCGGAATTGCCGTCGGGAGGACCCTTGTGGCAATCCTTGAGAATTACCAGCAGGAAGACGGCGCCATCGTAATTCCCAAGGCTTTGGTTCCCTATATGGGAGGGATCGAGCGGATTCAAAAATAACGGAAAGGCGGTATGGAATGACAGTCAAATGCCTTCTCTTCCTTCTGATTTTCGCCAACATGTTCGTATCTGATTTATCCGCGGCGCTCATGCTGTTTGCGGCGGCATTTTTGCTGAACATACTCCGGAATCGGGAGCTCGCGAACAATCTTCGAAGGACCGGGATGTTTTTTCTTGCCTACGGCTTTACTTGCGTACTCAACATCCTCTTTCTGCCGGAAGGAAGGGTGCTTTTTACGCTTCCCT
>JAISST010000026.1 GCA_031272945.1 Fusobacteriaceae bacterium | reverse complement strand
GGGAGTCTCGTACTAAAAATTGAAACACAATTTCTGTGACAAGGTTTTTGGGAAGGCGTTCAAAAAAGAGATTGATGGGATTTTATTGCTTGTCACAAAAAGGCGGCGGACATAATTGGAGATTTGGGGACTGAGTTCCACCCTTATAATCTTGCTCTACGCCTCTTTTGCCTGTTCCGTGGCCTCCGCTCGAGCTTTTTCTTCTCTGAACGTATTCATATCTTCTTCCCAGGCTTTCGCTTCTCTATGAAAAAAGGCCAAGACCTCTTCGCCGCTCATTTTTGATAATTCCTTGGATAACTGCTCCCTTCGGCGCCAAAACTCTTTAACAGACAGGCTTTCATTTTTGCTCATGGTTCTACCTCCTTGCTCCCATCAATGCCGACGGAGCACAAATTGCCAAATGCACATCAGGAAATATTCTCGATAATAACCTATGTATTCCGTCAATCGTCTTGGCGCGTACCAAATGTCTGAAATTCCATGAAAGGATAATATCGCAGTTCGTCAATATGGCGGAAGCAATATGATGACAATCATTAAAATGTGCTTGGGACAGAATGCCTTCACGAATGATTTCATTAGCTACTGTCAGAGCCTCAACCCCAGGATCGTATTGCTCATATTCTATCTGATTCAAATAATTCATAAGGATCGCAAGCTTTTCAGCAGAACATTTTCTTATCTCTGCAATTACAACGCCTGATATCACAATATCATATTTCCCGGTCTTGAAGATTTCCCACAATTCCCGGGTCTGCTGCATTTCCACAGGGACATCCTGCTGATCCAAATAGCTGATTACCGATGTATCCAAATAAATCTTCTTTTTCTTCACGACAGTCCTCCGGTA
Organism: Fusobacteriaceae bacterium; assembly: GCA_031272945.1. Classification (GTDB taxonomy): domain Bacteria; phylum Fusobacteriota; class Fusobacteriia; order Fusobacteriales; family Fusobacteriaceae; genus JAISST01. The sequence goes on along the minus strand of JAISST010000026.1, from coordinate 3,577 downwards.
CCACAAAATTTTGTTTCTAACAGAATTATAACACATTACCCGTCAAAAAACAAGGACGAGTTTTTGACGACAGCCCACATATTCAGTCGACACTTAAAAGCGCAAAACGTCGCATCTCCTTTCCCCAATACGCACATTCATACGAACCTGAGTTCCCCTTCGGAGAAGGGGGAGCTTATCCACAAAAAAGCGAGGCCTTTCGACCTCGCTTCACTTTCTTTTTGGCGCTCCCGGCAGGATTCGAACCCGCAACCGCTTGATCCGAAGTCAAGTGCTCTATCCAATTGCGCTACGGAAGCTTTTTCCTGTTGTTATAATTATATGATTCCATGCTTCGCCGATTTCGGCTTTTTTCTTATTGCGGGATTTCCACCGTGTTCAGCTTTTCCGCCATGGCTATGGCGATTTGCTTCAGTTTCGCAATGTCTTCCTCTTTCGGCGCTCCCTGCGCTTCTACCGCCGGCGCTACCAGCGTCAGGCCCGGCAGACTGTCCACAAATTCCTGGATGGCTTTGACGCCTCCGCCGCTCCACATCATGGTGCCGAATATTCCCACAAATTTGTTCTTCAAGCCGTAGTTCTTCAATTTGTGCAGAATCGGAACGATCTTGGGATAGGCCGTCGTGTTGTGGGCGCAGGAGCCTATGATCAGTCCCTGGTATTTCCAGATCCGGCTGATGATATCCGTCGAATCCACCTTGGACGAATCATAGATCCGGATATCGTTGATGCCGCTTTCCCGCAATTGGGTCCCGATAACTTCGGCCATCCGCGCGGTATTCCCGTACATACTGCCATAGACGATGACCACGCCTTTTGTCTCGGGTTCAAATTTCGCCCATTTCTCGTAGGTCCTGATGATGGCGGGGATATCCCTTCTCCAGAGGATGCCATGAGAGGGGCAGATATAGCGTATCTCGAGAGCCGAAAGCTTTTTGATGGCGCTCACGACCTGTCCGCCGTATTTTCCCACGATATTGGAATAATATTTGCGCATCTCACTCTTGTAGAACGCGTGGTCTACCTCATCGTCGAAGATTCCCCCCGAAAGCGCCCCGAACCCGCCGAAGGCGTCGTTGGAAAAAAGAATTTTGTCCGTTTTGTCATAGGTGACCATGGATTCCGGCCAATGGACCATAGGAATCATCGCGAAAGTCAGTTTATGCCTTCCGAGGTCTATTTCATCCCCTTCCTTGACCGTGATGAAATTTTCTTCCGGGAAGTTGTGAGCCAGGGCTTTCAACATCGGCAGGCTCTTGGCGTTCCCGATGATCTTGAGTTCCGGATAATAGCGCGCCAGTTCCTTGAGTCCCGACGAATGGTCGGGCTCCACGTGATTCACGACGATGTAGTCCAGTTTTCTGCCATGCAACACGTCGTAGAGTTTGTCGAGAAATGTCAGCGCAGTATTGAGCTCCACAGCATCGATGACGCAAGTCTTCTCGTCGTTTATGATAAATGAATTGTAGCTGACGCCATTGGGTATCGGGATATAATTCTCAAACCGTTCTTTCTGAAAGTCGTTGACCCCGATCCAGGACACGTCGCCCGTTATTTTTACAGACCGAAACATACCGCTCTCCTCCTTTTCTTATCGCGTTACGCTATCACATTATAGTAGATTTTCGAAAAACTTGCAAGGAAAATTTTCGGAATCGCTTTTTCGGTCGACGTATGCTATAATATTTGTATCATCATAATTTTGGGGAGAGATAGAAAATATGCATCCGACATTGATTCGAATCGGGAAATTGGATATTCGTTTTTATGGAATCTGCATCGCGCTGGCTTTTCTGGCGGGCCTGACCGTGGCGAGAAGGCACGCCCGGCAGGAAGGGATCCCTGTGGCGGACGTGGAGAATTTTGCCTTTACGGCCATGATTTCGGGCGTCATCGGGGCGCGGCTTTACTATGTGCTTTTCAATCTGCCCTTTTATGTGGCGCATCCGCTGGAAATCCCGGCGGTATGGCACGGGGGCCTCGCGATCCACGGCGGGATCATCTGCGGTTTTTTGGGGGCGCTTCTTTACGCGCGCCGCAAAAAAATTCCCTTTCTGCGCTTTGCGGACCTCTTGGCCGGGCCTTTTCTTTTAGGGCAGGCCATTGGAAGGATCGGAAATTTCATGAATGGAGAAGTGCACGGCGTTCCGGTCATCACGCCCTGGTCCGTGATTTTCCGGCTGAAACCCGCCTTCGGCGCCTGGTACGCCCGATATCTGTCGCTGCCTGTCGTGGAACGCCTGCGGTATACGCCCCGGGTCCCCTGGGGGCTCGTGTTTCCGTCTACCTCACCGGCCGGTTCCGAATTTCCCGACACAGCCCTGCATCCGGCCATGCTCTATGAAATGGCGCTCAACTTGGCGGGCTTCTGCCTGATCTGGTTTGTGCTGCGGAAAAAACGCGACAGAAAGCCGGGAACCCTCTGGTGGTGGTATCTGATCCTCTACAGTGTCAACCGGATCATCGTGAGTTTTTTCCGGGCCGAAGATCTGATGATCGGTCCCTTCCGGGCCCCCCACGCCGTCAGCGCGCTGATTATCGTTTTTGCGGCTGTGATGTTATGGCGCAATGCGCGTTCTTGAGTGGTCGCTCCATCAGGCCGGGCGAATATTCAGTCTCGGCTGCGGCCTCTGCGCCTCTGTGTGAATTAAACTCGAATAGAGGAGGCTTCTATGCGTCTTTTTATCGCGATCAATTTTCCCGTCGAAATCAAAGAAAGCTTGCAAACCTTGATCAATGAACTCCACGACAATTCTTTCTCCGGTACGTTTTCCACGGTGCAAAACCTTCATTTAACGCTGGCCTTTTTGGGCGAATGCGACGGTAGGGAGACGGCTCTCGTGAAATCCGTGTTGAAGCGTCTCGAATATGAGTCCTTCTCTCTGACTTTCGGGAAAACCGGCCGATTCCGAAGGGAGGAAGGCGACGTCCGTTGGATCGGCGTTCGGAAAAACGAGGCCCTTGCCCGGTTGCAACGGGATTTGACGGACCGTCTGCGGGAAGCGGGCTTCCGGCCTGACGAAAGGGAGTTTCGCCCCCATGTGACGCTGGGGCGCAGGGTAAACCTGCGGCAGGGATACAGCCCCCAGGAACCCGCGCCGCTTACCTTTGACGTCATTAGCGTAGAGTTGATGAAATCGGAACGGATTCAGGGGAAGCTGACGTATACGGCGGTGTATAATAAAAATTTTGCAACTTCAAAGTCTGAAATTTCAAAAAAAAGTTTTTGACTTCCGAGTCAGAAATTTATCAACAATAAAAGTTTTTGACTTTTAAGTCGAAAAGTTATTGACTTTCCCTTTTGAAAAGCGTATACTCAGATTGAGGTGATTGTATGAAAGCGAGAGACGCTTATCTTTCCGTCCTGAAATCCTTCAAGGATAAAGAGGAAATCAAAATCATCACCGGCGTCAGACGCTGCGGCAAATCTTCGTTGCTGGAATTGTTTGTCGAATATCTGCTCGCAAGCGGAGTCCCTGAAACAAGGATCATCCGGATGAATTTTGAGTCTCTGCGTTTTTCGCATATTCAAAACTACATGGATTTGTACCGCGCCGTTTCCGCCTTGATATCGGGA
>JAISST010000153.1 GCA_031272945.1 Fusobacteriaceae bacterium | reverse complement strand
CCGCGTCATCGCAAGAATCGAAGAGACGTCAGTAATAAAAATGGCGCACATCGCGCTCTATGTAAAAGATCTGGAAGCGGGCAAAATATTCTACGAGACATACTTTCAGGCCCAAGCGTCCGCAAAATACCACAATCCCAAGACCACATTCCAATCCTATTTTCTGACCTTCGGGAAAGGCGACGGAATCGAATTGTGCACAAGAGAGAATCTGAGTCCCCGCGCTTCGGGAGAATACCAACCGGGATTCGCCCATATCTCTCTGTCAGTAGGCGATAAAAAAGCGGTGGATGCGCTGACAGAGCGCCTGCGAAAGGATGGATACGCCATCGCGAGCGAACCCAGGACCACGGGAGACGGCTATTACGAGAGCGTCGTGCTTGATCCCGAGGGAAATCCCATTGAAATCACTGTGTAGCGAGCAAATAGGAAGGGTGGTACAGCCCCGTAGGCGCGTAAAACTCATCGCCGGTATAGGAAAAGCCCAATTTCGCAAGAACCTTGGCGGATACAATATTTTTCGGGTTGTGTCCGGCGAAAAGGCTTTTCACCCTGAGGGTAGTCTTTGCGAGAGAAATCACGGCGCTTGCCGCTTCTGCCGCATAGCCTTTTCCCTGGAACGCGCCGCGTAAATGGAAACCGATTTCATAGATATTATCATCGAGGTCATAGGGCCTGAGGCCGCAACAACCGATGAGTTTTCCCGTGGACAGCTCAAAAATCGGCCAATATTGAACGCCATAGCATTTTCCGTTTTCGATTTCCTTTTCGAGACGCGCCACGATGTCTTCTTCGGTAAATACGCCCGAGGCGCAAATGTATCGGGTTGTTTCCGGATCTCCCCACAGCAGGCGGGCGAGCTCAAGATCCCCTTCCGTCCACCGGGAAAATCCGGTTCTTTCCGTTTTCATAAAATATTCCCGCATATTGCCTCCCGTCCAGTGTTGGTGTTTGATTCATTGTACCCGTGCTTATATAAAAAACAGGGCGGAAGTTGATTTCTCCCGCCCTTTTGATGTCCGTAACGAATAAAACCGCTCCCTCTTATTTGGGAATAACGGCGAATACCCGGCTCGTAAAGCCCGTTCCGCCTTTGATTTTCGGGAAGGTCACAAAAACCACGCCGCCCACGGGAGGCAATTTGTCGAGGTTTTTCAAGAGTTCCACGTTGAGTTTGCCGCTGTCCAGCACATAGTCTTCCCCGATGAAACCCACGGTGGAGCCGGTCACAGCGGAATCGGTATCGGCGGTTTCATGTCCTACCGCGGCTACATTGCGTTCGCCCACGAGGAACTTCAGCGCTTCCAGATCCCAGCCCGGGTAATGGGACTGTCCCTTCTTGTCCTTGTTTTCGTAGGTTTTGATATCCCGCTTGGACCAGTCGCTGCGGAAGGCTACAAAAGCTCCTTCGGGAATTTTCCCGTATTTCTTTTCGAAATCCAGAATGTCCTGCTTCGTCAGCACATAATCGTTATTTTTGGCGACTTCGGCCGATTTGTCGATGACAACCAACTTGTAGGCCAGCTCTTTGGGGCCGTAGTCGTCGGTCGTCCGTCCCTTGGGGTCAAAATGCGCCGGGAAATCCGTATGGGTGCCGTACTGACCCGGCAATGTGTACTCATAGGTCAGGAACGTGTTGCCCGTCGTCTCAAAGGTATAAATGGCCTTGACCTTCAGATCCTTAAAGCCGTGCCAATGGGGCGTCTGCGGACTCACATCGAGACTCAGATCCACCCATTCGTACTTGTCCTTGACTTTGTCCAGCTTCTTCCAGAGCGCTTTGTTCGCTTTGGCTGATGCCAGCGTAAAAGAGAGAACAAACAACGTTAAAACCAGCAATAATTTTCTTTTCATCCCTTACTCCTCCTGTGTCATACTGTTTTTTCAGTCTGTTGATATGACATTTTCAGACCTCATCGGTATCATAACACGGAATGGAGCAGGACGCAAGGAGATTTATTTTTTTGTGAAATTCGGATTCATATTTCAAAAAACATAGACACAACGGCTGAAAAACGAACAATTAGCTCGGAAAAAGAACGGAACGACCTTCGTTCGCCTAAAGCAACATTGTGTCCATTTCTCTCTCTCAGACGCCATACAAACATTCAAGAACCGATAACCCCGTCGTGGTCCGGAAGATCTTCTCCCGGATCGACCGGATCTTCTCTTCCTTCATCCCGTCTTCATAGATATTGACCAAAAAATCAGCCTCCACAAGAATTTGATAATCAATCCCGTCAATTTTGTCATAATGATGATGGTTGGCGATCAGGTAACACAGGCGGTCCAACGTTTCGGGAGCAAGCGGCAGATCCCGGAGCAATTCCCGGGCCACGGCCGGACCCAGTTCTTCCTGATATTTTCCCGCCGACGTCCCGTATAACGCCTCCGCCTTATGAATCCCGATATCATGCAAAAGACCCGCGATCTCGATCAATTCCAGCGTTTCGTCGTCACATCCCTCGTCGATTGCGATATGACGTGCGAAAGCGTGGACTTTCAGCGCATGGTTGATCCGTTTCGCGTCTCCTTCATCGTAGCGGAACAGCAGTCCCGTCACTTCGTGAATCAAATTTCCTTTCATCTCACCCTCCCGTTTTCAATTGTCCCTCGAATTATATCATAAATATCCAAAGATTTCCATAGACCGATCCAAGAATTTGTGATATAATCGGGAAAAGCTGTTCACAAGGAGGGAATATGAAAAAAATCATCGCAATTTTAACCTTGGTAAGTCTGGCTGTTTTAGGATCATCGGGTAACGCGATCAAATATGAGAACTACTATAACGGCCGCTTTGAATATTCCGTCGATTTTCCCGACATTTTTCACAAGTACAGAGAGCCCGATAACGGCGACGGGATCATTTTTCAAAGCAAAGACGAAAAAGTTATTCTTACAATCTCCGGCGGGTATAATGTCATGGAGGAAGACGGAAATTCCCAACTGGATTATGCCTATGAAGACGCCGCCTACGTGGTGCCCGGCTCGGACAAGAGCGGAAAAGGTTTCTATACGATCACCTATCGTCCCAAAGAGGGCGTCATCGGAAATCTCACCTATGTGTACGGCATCATCAATGAAGGCGCATGGGCCGCAATTTACCTGTCGTATCCCGAAAGCCAGGAAGCGCAATTCGCTCCGATTAAAGAGCGTATGAGAAAGACGCTGAAATTACCGCAGTATTAATTTATGGAACGGAAATTCGGCGCAAGTTAAGCAAGTAATACGGATAAATAAAGGAATAAATGAGCTGTCACTTTCGCTCCCAATGGTAGGGGCGTAATCGCGACTTCTTACGTTCGCGAAGCGAATGTTAGAAGGCCGCGATGTCTCGGCGACAGCGAACGTAGTGAGCCACAGCCGAGACTGATTTTTCGCCCGATCTACCGGAACAATCGTCTTGTTTATTAAGGGAACAAAAAACATTTTCACCCAGAGGCACAGAGAACACAGAGAAAAACCAGTTGCATTCGTCAACAAATAATGATATAATAGGTCTATATTACTCAGGAGGTATGTATAATGAAACCGGAGATTTTATCTTTTATGAAGGAAAAAACAAACGCCATACTGAACGCGCCGTCCTGCTGCAAAGAACTGAAAGCGGAAGCCCGGGCGTGGCTGGAGGCCGTCGGAACATCCGGCGAAGCCGCGGAAACGAAAAAATATCTTGCGGAACTGGAGGAAGACGTCCTGCCCATCGACGGGTTGATCGCCTTTGCCGAATCTGACATGGGCGCGAAGATTTTCGGCGCGGAAAAAGCCAAAGGCGTTGCGGTCCACGCCAAGGAAATCAAGGCGGCGGGCGCCAAATATTGCGATTGCCCGGCTTGCACAGCAGCCGCAGCCATTCTGGAGAAAAAGGAGAGCATTCTATAAAAGAAACATTTGTGCGGAAACCGAAAAACCACAAAAAATGAAAAAGAACAAAAAATGAAAAAGAACAAAAAGATTGTCTGCAGCCGCAGGCAGTCTTTTTTCTTTTCCGCTCCCGATTCAATATTCCCTTTGACCTTTTGCCAAAAATGATGTATCATACTGGTAGAGTCCCGCAGGGGAATAATTTTGTGATAGAGAAGAAATCTGGAAAAGGAGCGCCGGGAAAAGTTGAATAACATCGATAAAATCACAGAAAAAATATGCCCGGAGGCAAGGGAAACCATGCGCGCGGCCATAGCGGACGCCCAGGGAAACGAGGTCTTTTTCCGGGGAATTCCCGACGACCAGGGCGTGATCCGGAAGGTTCAGGTCCTGGCCAGGGGCAACAAAGCCTCGGTCCCCGCCATATTGAAAATTATGCGCAAAGGGGAGGTCATCCTCCACAACCATCCTTCGGGTTATCTCTATCCCTCGGACGCCGATACGGAGATCGCCTCGATTTACGCCAACCAAATGGCCGGGGCTTCTTATATTGTCAATAACGACGTCTCCGATATCTATGTGATCACGGAACTGTTGACCGACCGGAACGTCCAGATCGACATCGGCCATTTTTTTGATGAAAAAGGAATTCTGGTCAAAGCCTTCCCCGATTTCGAATTCCGGAAAGAACAGCTGTGGATGGCAAAACACATCGAAACGGGTCTGAATACGGAAACCAAGATCATTGTGGAGGCCGGGACCGGGACCGGGAAGACGCTCGCCTATCTGATACCGATTATAAAATGGGCCAAACTCAACCGGAAGCGGGCCGTGATCAGTACAAACACCATCAACCTCCAGGAACAGCTCCTCAACAAAGACATTCCCATCGTGAAAAAAATCATCGGGGAGGATTTCAAATACCTTTTGGTGAAGGGCCGCGGCAATTACCTCTGCAACCGGAAATACAACAGGATCGCGGCGGGCGAGCAGATCGACGTCTCCGATTACAGCAACGAGCAGCAGATGCAGATCAAAGAGATCATGAAATGGGGCGTAGCGACCGAAAACGGCGACAGATCCGAGCTTCCTTTTGAGGTGGACGCCACGATCTGGGAACAGTTCGCCAGCGAAAGCGACGTCTGCGCCGGAAACAAGTGCCATTTCCGGGATGAATGTTTCTTTATGCGTTCCCGCAACGAAAAGAAACAGGCGGATATTTTGATCACAAACCACCATATGTTTTTTTCGGATCTGGCCATTCGGAAAGAAACGGGGTTCAACACGGAATTTGCCATTATTCCCGATTATGCCCTCACGGTCTTCGACGAGGCCCACAACGTCGAAAAGGTCGCCCGGGATTATTTTTCCGTGGAGATCTCAAAATACGGATTTACCAAGATCATGAATTATATCTACGCCTTTGAGGGAAAACGGAAAAAGGCGGGGACCTTGGAAAATCTCTGGTATTATATCCGGACGGGCAATTTTGAAGAAAGAGAAGAATTGCTGCGGGATGTGGATGAAGTGCGCAAAGCGCATAAAGCGCTTCTTCTTTGCGGGCGGGAATACTTCAATTTCATCATAGATACTTTTTCCCGGGGCCAGGAAGGGACATTTTCCTTCCGGATCAAAAAAGAGGAGACGGAGCAGCAAAAATTTCTGGACCGCCTTGCCTTTTACCGGGCGGAATTTTCCAAAGAATATGTGACTTACGCGAAAAAAGTAAACGGCCTCATCACGCGCCTTGAGGACGACCCCGACCACGATGGTTTTGTCATTGATTTTGTCAAATATTACCGACGGGTCGAGAGCTTTTTCGCGAATCTCAAGTTTGTCAACGCCTTTGAAGACGACAACTTTATTTACTGGCTTGAGATCAACGCCAAAAAGAGCAACGCGAAACTCATTGCCACGCCCCTCAAAATAGACGGGGAGTTGAAAATGAGCCTGTATCTCAATCTGAAGCAGATCATATTCACTTCGGCCACCATCGCCATCGGGAAGAGCTTCGCCTATTTCAAATCCTCCCTGGGACTGACCGATGAAAACACCATTGACAAGGCCATCGCCTCCCCCTTTGACTACGACAGGCAAATGAAGGTCTATGTGCCGCGGGACGTCAACGACCCCAACAGCGCCTCTTTTGCCGGGGAGATTTCCGAGTACCTCAAGAGTCTTTTGATGAAATCCATGGGGCGGACCTTCGTGCTTTTCACGTCATACAAACTGTTGAATTACGTCTATTACATGATCCGGGAGAGTCTCGAGAGCATCGGTCTCGACCTCTTCATTCACGGCATGGCGCCGCGGACAAAGCTCCTCAATATGTTCGTGCAGAGCAAGAATCCCGTGCTTTTCGGGACGGATTCCTTCTGGGAAGGCGTCGATATCAAAGGCAGCCAGTTGAGCTCCGTGATCATCGTGAAGCTTCCCTTCAAGGTGCCCAATGATCCCGTGACCGAAGCGATCATCGAGCATATCGAATCCCAGGGGAAGAATTCCTTTCTCAACTACCAGGTGCCCGAGGCCGTGATCAAGTTCAAACAGGGGATCGGCAGGTTGATCCGCAGCAAGAGCGACAAGGGGATCGTGACGATCCTGGACAACCGCGTCATCAACAAAAGATACGGGCGGTATTTTCTGGAATCCATACCGACAAAAAATACAGTGATCGCTTCAAAGCTTGATATATTGGATGATATCGAAATCTTGTCATAGAATTCGCTTGTGTTATTTTCGAAAATATGGTAAAACTATAAATATTATTCCTGATACGGATCTTGTCAATATCGACCCGGCGGGGCGCTGCAAATTTTTACGGAGGTTTCCATGAGAATCATCAATATATTCGGCATTAAGATCTCCCTGGATATCAAAAAAAACACAAAAAGTGATCTGGAACGCTATTCGCCGGTTTCTACAACCCGTGAAAAAATCCTGTACCTGATCCTCGTGATGTCTGTTGTGGTATTGAGCTCCAAGGTTCTTCTGATCTACAACAACAAGGGCTACAAAATCGGTCAGTTTGCCGAAGGGGATATCTATGCCCAGAAGATGATTGTATTCCGGGACGACGAAGCCAAGGAGAAGATCATAGAGGACATGATCCGGGAATCGGGCAAGGAGTATGTGTATTCCTCCGAAGCCAAGGGGGTCTTTCTTGCCTATTTCAACGAATTTTTCAATGAACTCCTCAACGTCAAGGCAAAGATTCTGCCCGGATTCCAGAGCAAAGAATTCGAGAAAAAAATCGGGAAGCGGATTCCCGACGACATTGTGAATTCCCTGCTGGACTTGTCCAATGAAGCCCTGGCCAAACTCCGGAAATCTTCGGAGGATTTTTTGACGAAGGCCTATGACGAAGGGATCTATCTGGATACCAACGAAGCCCGTCTCAGCAAGGATTGCCGGGCGGAGCTCAATTCTTTTACGGTCCTCCAGCGCAGGCTCGTGGATTTGTTTATTGTGCCCAATTACAAATACGACGCGGAAAAAACGAAACAAAAAATTTACGATAAAGTTTCCCAGATCAAAGACCAGTATGTGGAGATCAAAGCCGGGACGCTCCTCGTAAAAACAGGGGAAATGCTCACGGAGAAAAAGCTCAAAATTCTCGAAAGCGCCGATATTTATTCCCTGCAAAAAAGTCTCTTTCTGTTCGCGGGCAATGTGATCTACCTGATCATGGTATCCTGCGTATTCTATATCGTGCTTTTTACTTCCTGGCGCAACGAGATCCTGGAAAAAGGAAAATACCGCAGCATCTTTCTGATTTTGCTGGTGTTTTTCCTGCTGGTCCGGATTTTCGGGGACAGGTTTCTCTTCGGGTTGCCGCTGGACACGGCGTTATTTTTACTGGTTCTCATCGCCAAAGAAAAATTCTCCGGCGTGATGTTTTCCTTCATGCTGCTTTTCATGCTGCCCCTGGTGAATTTTAACCTGCTGTATCCCCTGCTTTACGCGATTTCTTTCCCGTTGAGCTGCCATTTGTTGCGCAATGTGACCACAAGAGCCAACATCATTTCCACAGGCGTAAAGTCGGCCATGTTTCGGGTCGCCCTGTTTTTTCTGCTGACGTTCTTTCTCGACATCGACAGCTCCAATTTGATCCTCTTCGGCGCGGAACTCCTGATCGGAGGCTTGGTTTCAGGTACGCTGACCGTGGCGCTGCTGCCCTATTTCGAGCGGACCTTCAACATCCTTACGGTATTCAAGCTCCTGGAATTGGGCGATCTCTCCCATCCGCTCTTGAAAAAGCTCTCGGTGGAAGCCCCCGGTACGTTCAACCACTCGATGATGGTGGCCACATTGGCGGAAAACGCGGCCCAGGCCCTGGGGCTCAACTATATTTTCGCCCGGGTAGCCTGCTATTATCATGATATCGGCAAAACGAGACGCCCGAAATTCTTCACGGAAAACCGGGAAGGGGAGCCCAACCCCCATGACGATATTTCTCCTTTTATGAGCAAACTCATTATTGCCAATCACACGAAAGACGGCGTCGAAATGGGAAGAGAAGAGGGCGTCCCCCTGGAAATCCGCAACATCATGCTGGAACACCATGGCACGACCTTGATCGCCTATTTCTACAACAAAGCAAAGATGCTGGATCCCAATGTCTCCGAAGAGGATTTCCGGTATCCGGGTCCGAAACCCCGCAGCAAGGAATCGGGAATCATTATGCTGGCCGACGCCATCGAGGCCGCTGTCCGCTCTTTGGATGAAAAATCGGCAAAGACAATGGAAACGACCATCCGGGCTATTGTGAAGACAAAAATAGAAGAAAACCAACTGATTGATACGTACCTGACCTTCAAAGACATCGAAGTCATCATCAAATCTTTCATCAAATCCCTGATTGGCATTCACCATGAAAGAGTGAAATATCCGGGTCAGGCGCAGCTTCCGCTGAAAGCGTGAAAGGAAGGCGGCTATGGATATCGTCCTTGATCTTACGAGCGATGTGATCGGATTTGAAGATCCCGCAAGGGAAACGAAAATCCGGGAATATGTGGATTTTGTGCTGAAACGGGAATATTCTGCGGAAAAACCGGTGTATATTTCTCTATTTTTGACGACCGACGCGCATATCCGGGAGATCAACCGGGATTACCGGAACCTGGATCAACCCACGGACGTTATTTCTTTCGCCTACCACGAAAGCGGCGACTATGACATCGGCCCCTATGATACCCTGGGGGATATTGTGATCTCGCTGGACCGGGTGGCCGAGCAGGCAAAGACCTACGGGCACCGGGAGGAACGGGAGTTTTTTTATGTACTGACCCACGGAATACTGCATCTTTTGGGCTATGATCACCTGGAAGAAAACCAGCGGGAGCGCATGCGGGAAAAAGAGGAGAACTTACTGCAGACCTACGGGTACACCCGGGAAGAAGAACAGGCGCGGGAGTAAAAATGGACGGGAAAAAATGGAAGAAGCACTCCTATATTGACGGTCTCAATACGGCGATCATGGGAATCATCGACGCGATCCGGACCGAATACCATATGAAATTCCACTGTTTTTGTACCGTCATTGTGATAACGGTGTGTGTATTTCTCAATGTCACGAAGACGGAAATTTTGATCCTGAGTCTGAGTATCGGTTTCGTCTGGGTGACGGAGCTTTTCAATACGGCCATCGAAACGGCGGTGGATCTCGTGACCGACCAATACAGCGACTTGGCCAAAAGAGCGAAGGATATCGCTTCGGGGGCGGTCCTAGTGGCGGCTGTCAACGCCATTGTCTGCGGGATTTTGATTTTCGGGAAGTCTCTGGAATTTCAGATCGCGAAAAATCTCGCCCGGATCCAGGATTCGAATCCCTTGATTTTTCTTTTGATTATTACGGCAATCGTCATCGTGGTATTGGTTTTGAAAATCGTGTTTAAAAAAGGAACGCCGTTGAAGGGCGGTCTGCCAAGCGGGCACAGCGCGCTGGCCGCGTCGCTTTTTACCATTATTTCCGTAATTACCCGCGATACGAAAATTGTGATTCTGGCGTTTCTGATGCTTGTGCTGATCATGCAGTCCCGGGTCGAGGGGAGGATTCATACGCTTCTGGAAACGGTATTGGGCGCTTTGATCGGTTGGGTCGTTACCTATTCGTTGTTGCTTCTTTTTATAAAATAGGGAAAGGGAGAATGCATGAATCTGGCAATTAAAATCAAAGAAACGGTTTTTTCAGTGATTCCGATTATGGGAATCGTGATTTTTTTGGGCGTGACGGCGGCCCCTCTGGGAAACATCCTGCTGTTGCAGTTTCTCGCGGGAGGAGTTTTACTGATCCTCGGGCTGTCATTTTTTCTTTTGGGCGCCGACCTTTGCATCCGCCCCATGGGCGAGCTCGTAGGGGCGCTGCTTACAAGAAAGAGAAATTTGGCGCTGCTTTTGGGCGTGTCTTTTCTGACGGGCGTCCTTGTGACCGTAGCGGAACCCGACGTGATTGTCCTGGCGGATCAGCTCGTAAGCTTTCACAACGCGATCCGCAAAGACTGGCTGATTTTCTCCATTGCGGGGGGCGTCGGCGTCTTTCTCGTCATCGGGCTTTTGCGGACCGTCCTCAAAAGATCCTATAAACTTCTCTTGTTTTTTCTTTATACGGGACTTTTTGCCTTGGCTCATTTTACGCCGCCGGAGTTTCTTTCGGTGGGTTTCGACGCGGGAGGCGCCACAACAGGACCTATGACGGTGCCTTTTATCATCGCCATCGGCGTCGGCGTCGCTTCTGTCCGGAAAGGCAATGAAAATGAGGACAGTTTCGGTCTCACGGGAATCTGTTCCGTGGGTCCCGTGGCGGCGGTCCTTCTCTACGGGATCTGCTTTTCCGGAAGCCTGAAAGGCGGCGGGGCCCTTGCGGGGACAGGCGGCGTCACGCCGGAAAATCTGCCGGAATTTACCTCCCTCTTTCAGTTGATGCCCGAAATCTTTCGGGAAGTGGCCTTGGCTCTCCTGCCGTTGACGGTGTTGTTTGTCATTTTCCAGATTTTCCTTGTGAAAATGCCGCCGATCCGTCTGCGTCGGCTGGTATTCGGAGGCGTTTACGCCTTCATGGGGCTGATCCTGTTTTTTTCCGGCGTCAAATGGGGCTTTGTACCTGCCGGAAGACAATTGGGACAACTGTTGGGCGGGCTGGTCCTCCGGAATTCCGCGGCAAGCTTTGCGATTATAGCCTTGGGCGCCATGTTGGGCGCGGTGGTCGTGGCCGCGGAGCCGGCCATCTGGGTTTTGACCGACGAAGTGGAAAAAGTATCGGGGGGCGCCATCAAAAGAAAAGTGTTGCTGATTACGCTCTCGGCGGGCGTTGCCATAGCGGTGGCCCTTTCCATGACCCGGGTCCTCTTCGGGGGGGATTTGTTGCGGATATTCCTGTTGCCGGGCTATGCGGTCGCGCTCGCTTTGACGATATTCTGTCCCCGGCTCTTTGTAGCCGTTGCTTTTGATTCGGGAGGCGTCGCCACGGGGCCCATGACGACGACTTTTATTCTGTCCCTGACGCTGGGGGTATCCCTTGCCATGGGAGGAAATCCCGTTGTGGATGGTTTTGGAATCATCGCGCTTGTGGCGCTGATTCCGCTGATGGCGATCCAGGTGCTGGGGATCCTGTACCGGGTCAAAAATAAGGAGGCGTAATGGAACTGACATTGCTCCTGACCCTGACGGGTCATGACCAGGGCGACCGGCTTATGAAAGCCGCCCGTTACGCGGGCACAGGCGGGGGGACGGTCCTTATGGGACGCGGACAATCGGGAAACCGCATTCTTGATTTTATGGCCCTTGGAGACGAAGGCAGGGAAATCCTGTGGATCATCGCGGAAAAAAGCGAATTGCCGCGGATCAAGTTTGCCATCGCCGACGCCGCTTCCGAGAATAAAAAATCCAAAGGAACCATGATGGAGTTGGAGGTCAACAGATTTATGAGATCCGGAAATCCGGAGACCGGAGGGAAAGAAATGGTGCAGGATGAAGAAAGAAAAGACGCGACCCATGAGCTGTTGGCGGTGATCCTCAATGACGGATACGCCGACGAAGTCATGGAGCTTTTCAGAAAGAACGGAGCGGCGGGCGGTACGGTGATCAAAGCCCACGGGACCGCGAAAGAAGGCGACGCGCTGTTCTTCGGCGTCGAGATCGTTCCCGAGAAGGAGATGCTTTTGATCCTCTGCGAGAAAGCGAAAACGGAGGAAATCCTACAGGCGCTGAATTCTTTGCCGTTTTGGAAAGAACAGGGCATGGGGATCGCCTTTACGATGGACGTCAATCATTATACGAGCATTGGGGGGAAGAGGTGAGGAGCTGCCATGGATGTCCGATACTTGAACTATATTCTTACAATCGCAAGGAAAAAAAATCTTACAAGGGCAGCCGAGGAACTCTATGTGTCCCAATCATCCCTGAGCCAGTTTTTGGCGAAATTGGAGGATGAAATCGGAGCGAAGCTGTTCTTTCGCGCCAAAGGCGAATTGACGTTGACCCCTGCGGGTCTTCTCTACATCCAGGCGGCCGAGCAGGTTGTGGAGATCCGAAGAAAACTCTATCAGAATATTACAAACCTTCACAATCGCAGTCACATCACGGTGGGCGTCACCTCCCAGTTCGGGCTGCAGATGCTCTCCGAAATCATCCCGCCCTTCAAAGGGGATTTTCCGGAGGTAACAATAGAAATTTCGGAAACCGACGTCCCCAATCTGACAAAAATGATCCTCGAGGAGAATATTGATCTGGGAATCATGGCGCTGGTGGATCCCTCGCCTTTCGCGAACCAGGCGGATATTTTGCGCAAGGAGGAAGTCTACTTCGCGATTCCCAAGAGCCATCCCTATTATGTGCAGAATCAGACTATGACCATCACGGCCCGGGATCTTGTCACAACATTCCGCAACGACAATTTCTTCAACGGTCGTAAGGGATCGACTTTACGGACTTTGGCGGACAAGCTGTTCGCGGAATTCCAAATTACGCCGGGAACCATGTCCGAGAGCAATTCCATCCTCATGACAAGGAGTATGGTGGCCAAAGGAATCGGCGTCATGTTTATCGGAGAAACCGTGATCGGCAATACCGATGAAATCGCTTATTACCACGTGTCTCCAAAGCTCTATCGCCTGAACGCCCTGGTTCGACGCAGAAACTGGTCGCTGAACAAGGCGGAACTGGCTTTTTATGAGAAAATCAAGAATTATTTTCAAGAGCGGAATCAGAATCAATGAAAAAAGGCGGAGAAGCGCCAGCGACTCCGCCTGAATTTTATTTTTTTCTTTTTCTTTTCTGAATCCCCGTCAAAGTAAAGAACAGGATCAGGAGCCCGAAGAAGGCGAGGGCGATGGGGTGGTTCACAATATCCAGAAAATTTCCGTTGGAATATTGCAGACCTCTGCGAAGATTCGTCTCAAAGGGCTCGCCCAATATGAAGCCGAGAATCAGTGGCGGAATGGGCACGCCGAATTTTTGCATGAGAATTCCGATAATGCCGAATATCAGGAGCCCCCAGGCGTCGAAGGTTCTGAAGTTGACCACATAGGCCCCGATAATGCACAGCACCACGATTACCGGCAAAAGGATGAAAGACGGTATTTTCAGAATCTGCACAAAGCCTTTCATCCCGGCGTACATAATGATCATCATCAGAAAGGAGGAGACAATCATCGCCGCGAAAATCGTATAGACCGCCGCGCCGTTGGTCTCGAAAAGAAGCGGGCCGGGGGTGACTCCGTGCAACATAAATCCGCCCAAAAGGAGGGCAGTTGAGCCGTCGCCGGGGATTCCCAGCGTGAGAAGCGGGATCATTGCGCCGCCGATGGTTGCGTTATTGGAAGTTTCCGACGCCACGACGCCGTCGATGATACCCGTTCCAAAATCCTCCGGTTTTTTCGAGGAATTCTTCGCGACGGAATAAGCGATCAGATTGCTCGTCGATCCGCCGATTCCGGGAAGAATCCCGATCCCTATGCCGATCAGCATGGAACGGATAATATTTGTGATTTGTCCTTTGAATTCAAGGAAACTGAAGCCCAGGCCCTTGATTTTGAAATCCGAAATAATCGAAGCCCTTTGGCCGTGTCCCCCTCCGGCGTTGGAGACGACTTCCGAAATCGCGTAGAGACCCACCAGTACCGGAAGCAAGGTCAGTCCCGATGTGAGATCCAGGCTGCCGAACGTATAGCGATTGGCCGAATCGATAGGCGCCATGCCGATTGTCGCGATCATCATTCCGAAAAAAGCGCTCAAAAGCCCTTTGGTCAATGATTTCCCCACGAGACTGGAGATCAGTGCCAGCGCGAAAACCGTAACGGCAAAGTTTTCCCAGGGGCCGAACTTGATCGTGAATGCCGCCAGTAAAGGAGAAATAAAGACCATGGCCGCTATACTTCCCATGGTTCCGAGGAAAGAGCAAAATATTCCGACGCCGAGGGCTTTTCCGGCCTGTCCTTTCAACGCCAGCGGCCGTCCGTCGAAACAGGTGGCTATGGATGAGGGCGTTCCGGGGATATTCAGAAGAATTGCCGAAACCAATCCCCCCGACGTGCCTCCGATATAGATGCCGGTCAGTACAGCGAGCGCAATCCCCAAATGCATCCCGTATGTGATCGGCAGAAACATCGAAAGCGCCGCCACTGTTGTGAGTCCCGGAAGCGCCCCGAATATGATCCCGGCCAATACCCCCGTAAAGATCAGCAAGATATTGAGCGGATTCGCGAAAATGACGGAAAATCCTGCTCCAAATAGTTCCAACATGTCAGTCTCCTCCTAAAATCCGAATAAACCCTGTGGAAGGAAGATCGAAAGCGCTTTTGTAAAAAGAATATACAACAAAAGCGGAAGCGCAGCCGAAAAACAAAATGTGAAAGGCAGCCAGCGTTTCTTTTTATCAGGCGGCAGCAGCAACAGGATTTCCGCCATAAGAAACAAAAAGGTGGACAAAAGAAAGCCGAGTCTTGTAAAAAAGAAAATGTAAGCGGCAATCAAAAGGATCGTGATCAGCATGATCCATTGCGTCTTTCCGACGGAGAAGCCGCCTTCTTTATTCCTTCCTTTTTCCGCCTGTGCCGCGTTGCGTAGAGCAAAAGCGTGCTGGAGAATATGCACAATACTCAGAAACGCGGTAATGATTCCGATCATCTGGGGAATGGAGCGCGAAGACAGGGCAGAATTCCCGAAAGGATCAAAGGACGAAATCGAAAAGGACCCCAGAAAATACAACAAGGCAATGGTCAGGAAAAAAACGCCGACGCCGATTTCCTGTTTATGATTCATAGATATTCGCCTCCCGAAAGGTGTGCGGCGGTTTCCCGCCGCACACCGGTTATTTCTTGCCGCCTCTCAGTACATCCGATATTTCCATCAGATTTTTCAACTCGTCGGCATAATGTTTTTCCGTGGGTTCCGTATCCATATAGAAAGGCTTTTGCGCGAAGGATTCGATTTCCTTGGCGTAATCGGCGTTGGTATTCACGACTTTTTCCACGGCTTTGCTGAATTTCGCGACAATGGCGGGATCCGTCCCCTTGGGCATGAAGAATGTGTTGAGATAATTGTAGCTGCATTTCACGCCGGATTCAATGAGCGTCGGCGCATCAGGAACAGCCGAGGAACGCTGGGGGCTGACGGTGGCGATAACCTTGAATTTTCCCGTTTTGATATAATCCTCGATCATATTGATCTGAATGGGAATCACATCCACATGGCCGCCCAAGAGCAGAGGAATGCGCTCGCCGGAACCGCCTGCGCTTACGATGTTCAGTTTGGCGCCGGCGTTTTGCAGGGCAATGGCGATCCACTGGGTGGAAGCGCCGGTATTGGCGGTAAGCTTATACTTTCCGGGATTTTTTTGGGAATCCTCGATGAGGTCCGTAACCGTTTTCCAGGGAGCGTCCGTGCGTACAGCGAGCACTTCGTCGGAAGCTTTGGCAAACACGCACACGGGCGCGAGGTCCGCATAGGTGAAGTCTACCATGCCGGAAGCGGCGCTGATGTTGATGGAAAGCTGATGCACCAGAACAGTATAGCCGTCCGGCTTGGCGGCTTTGACCTGGGCCGCCGCAACGGTTCCGCCCGACGCCCCCACATTGGTAATCACGATGGGCTGACCCAGTTCCTTGCTCACATACTTTGCCATGGTCCGGGCGTTATAGTCGGAATTCCCTCCCGCGCCGAAAGCCACCACTAAGTTGATAGCCTGTTTGGGCCAGGCGGAAGCGTCGCTGCCGTATAACGCAAAGGATAAGAACATGAGACAAGCCGCAATCAGTACAGACAATTTTCCTTTTCTTTCACACATAATAACCTCCTTATCAATTGTTTGAATATAAATTGAATATATTTATATAAGCCAGGTGTTTCCTTATTGTTGTAAAATCGTGAGTGATTTGTCAGCGCACCAGGCAGGGCTTCTTGGAATCAAATGTCCAGCCCGGAATCAGGTATTGCATGGCCTCCGCGTCGTTTCTGTCATGATAGGGCAAATGGGAATACAGTTCATTGGCTGCGAGCACTTTTTCCATATTGATGGTTACGCCCATTCCCGGCAGTTTCGGAACTTCGAGGTAGCCGTCCCGGATCAGCGGGGCGTTGTCCAGAAGATCCTGCCCGTCCTGCCAGATCCAGTGGGTGTCGAGGGCGGTTGGATCGCCGGGAGCGGCCGCCGCCACATGGGCGAAGGCCGTCAGCGTGATATCGAAGTGATTGTTGGAATGAGAACCCCAGGTGAGCCCCCAATCATTGAGAAGCTGCGCCATCCGGACGCTTCCATCGAATCCCCAGAAGTGCGGGTCCGCAAGGACGATATCCACGGACTTCAAAGCGGTCGCGTGGTAGAACTGCCGCCAGTCGGTTGCGATCATGTTTGTGGCCACCGGAATATTCGTGGCATTTTTGAATTCGGCCATGATTTCCCGGCTGCTGTAGCCGCTTTCCGGTCCGCAGGGATCCTCGGCGTATGTCAGGATGTCATGGGTCCCCTTGCACAGGGAAATGGCTTCGGCCAGAGACCAGGCGCCGTTGGGGTCAATGTTGATCCGTGCGGCGGGAAATCTTTTTTTCAGCGCCCTGACGGATGCCATTTCTTCGGCCCCCGACAGCACGCCGCCCTTCAGCTTGAAATTCCGGAAGCCGTATTTTTCCTGCAATACGCAAGCCTGCTCCACGATTCGTTCCGGAGTCAGCATTTCCTGACGCCGCAGGCGAAACCACGGATCGGAGGAATCGGATTCGTCCAGATACGGCAGATCCGCTTTCTCTTTGTCGCTCACATAGAATAGATAACCAAGGGTCTCCACTTTGTCCCTTTGTTTTCCGTTTCCCAATAGTTCGCACATGGGAAGCTCCATATACTGTCCCAGCAAGTCCAGCAGCGCGCATTCGATGGCCCATTGGGATTTTACGACAAATTTGAGCTTTGCCAGATCCAGAGACTGGATTCCTTCCCCATCATCTTCCGCGGGGCGCGTGGAAGCTTTCCGGATGTTATCCAGAATCGAGCGGTACATGCCGGTGGGATTCCCCAGTACCAGCGGGATGCAGCTTTTCAAGGATTCACAGGTATAATCCCCCCCGTGGATTTCTCCGATTCCCGTGTGACCGGCGCTGTCTTTTAGAATCACGAGATTTCTTGTGAAAAACGGAGCGTGCGCGCCGCTCAGGGACATGAGCATGCTGTCCTTTCCCGCAACCGGGATCACTTTCATATCAACTACTTTTGGAGTTCCTTTTTCAGACATAGTTTATCGCCTCTCCTTACAGCGCCAGAATTTCATTCCAAATGACATCTTCCACAAATATTCCCAATTTTGCGTGCTCTTCCCGAAAATGAACGTAGTCGTCGCCGGGGGCGAGAATTCCCGTGGAATTCTCCGAAAGGGCCGCGGATTTCAGATGCGCCACGGACCGCTCAATGAAGGTTTCCATTTCCGGCAGGGATTTTGTTTTGGAAGGATCCATGAGGATCATGACTTGCGAGGCGCCGCCGCAACTGCCTTTTCCGTTGTGATCGAGATCCACCGCGCCGAGACCGTCCGAGAGAACGGCCGCCAGGATATCCAGCATGAAGGAAAATGTGGATCCCTTCCAATATCCCATGGGAAGAATTCGCTGGCTTTCCTCGATAGCGCCGGGATCGTCTGTGAGCACGCCGTTTTTATCGTAACCGCCCGGGAAAGGTAGCTTTTTTCCGGCAAGCCGGGTCATGGCAAGCTTGCCGTAGGCGTACTGTGAGACCGCCATGTCCATCATCAGCGGGCTCTCTCCTTTTTTCCGGGGGACAGCCATGACAACGGGATTGTTTCCCAACCGGACTTCCTTTCCGCCCCAGGGCGGCATGATGGATTCCGTGTTGGTCCACATGAAGGCTATGAATCCTTTGTTCGCGGCGTAAAGACCGTAGGATCCGCCCCGCATCCAATGGGTCGTATTCCGGAGTCCTACGAGACCGACGCCGTATTTTTTCGCAAGTTCCATGCCTTTGTCGGCGGCGGTGAGCGCGTTGGTGATCCCGATCCCCAGATTGCCGTCAAGAATGCAGAGAGCGCCCTCCTCCTTGACAATGACAGGTTCCGCGTGGACATCAACCCAGCCTTTTTTGATATAGTCCACAAAGCGGGCCACGCGTCCTGTTCCATGGGAATAGATGCCGTCATTTGTTGATTCCGTATGGATTCTTGCGCAGATTTCCGCCTTTTCTTCCGGAACGCCGTATTTGAGAAAGACCCGCTTGATTTCTTTTTTAATTTCCTCAAAAGATAATCTCATTTCACTCCTCCGAATTGATCTTATTATTTTGGTTTTCAGTGTTTTTCACTTCAATTTTATTTATAGATGCCCTTCATGGCAGCCGCAAGTTTTTCAGGTGATGTCTCCTGTTTCATCCGGCTCTGCTTTATCGTCTCATCTTCTATTGTCTTTCTTGAACGATCGAGAACCTGTTCCAACATATGTACAGGAAATTTAACTGCACCGTTTTCATCCATATGGACCATTTCTCCCGGGCATACATCCATACTGCATATTCTGACCGGAACATTGATTGCCTGAATTTCCATTACGCCATGACCGGGAGCAAGTCCCGTAGACAGGCACTGAATTCCCAGTTCTTTCATTTCCCGGTAATCCCTGACTGGACCATCGCAAAGAACTCCGGCGACTCCTGTCTGCCGAAAGGCAGTCATCATATTTCCTCCCAACAGTGCATTTTTCCTTCCGAGAGCTTTACCGAAATTTTGTTTCAGTATCAATATTACAGGTTTTGGAGTTGCGACAATGGCTTTCAGGAGATCTCCAAACCCAAGTCTACCATACTTGGGATCGGGTTTTCCGTAGACCACAGTAACCACATAGCCGCAACGAGGACCAAGTTCCGGATAAATGCACCGAATGTCCTGGTCTGTGTACCAATAGGTTTCCGAAGGTTCGTACAATCCAAGGCAATTCTCTTTATCCGCTGGATAGGTGGCCACGGCGTTTGAGACTGTTCCTGAATCGTAGTTTTCCAATTCTTTTATCATTTTTTGTTCTTTTGTCAAAGCAACCTCCCGTTTCGCAAAATCATCCTTGATTCGCTATTTTTGAGCTTCGGATTTCGTTTATGGAAATATAAATGATCGTGCCCAATGTTATTAAAAGAAATACAGCGGCAATTGGAGAAGTCAAAATAGGGCGCAAACTTCCTCCGGTTTTCATCAAAGATCTCCGCAGATAGACTTCCAGAGCTGGCGCCAGAATAAATCCGACGACAAGAGGCGCAAGAGGATATTTGTATTTCTTGAGCATGTATCCCAAGATTCCGAACAAGACCATGATCAGCATATCAAGCATGTTGTTGTTGCCGCAATAAGCTCCTACAAAACAGCACACGATTACTATCGGTAATAACAGAGTCGAAGGAATTGAAAGCATTTTTGCAAAAATACCCAGGCCGAAATACTCTATGATAAAAAATGCCATATTTGAGAGAATAAACGCCGCAAGTAAGGCATAGACCAATCGTCCGCTTGTCTTGAACAACAATGGTCCCGGGGTGATGTTGTGTAATTGAAATCCTGCCAGAATCAAGGATGTGGCGTTGTCGCCTGGGATTCCTAAAGTCAACAAAATAGTCATCGCCCCGCCAACAGTAGCGTTGTTGGCAGTTTCCGGCGCAACGATTCCGTCAGGAATTCCAGTTCCGAATTTCTCTGGATATTTCGATACTTTTTTCGCATAGGAATAAGCCAGAAGATTGCTGATATTTCCACCCAAAGCAGGCATTATTCCTACAACAACTCCCATCACGGCGCAAGGGATGGCGGTCTTCAAATGATATAAAAATTCACTGAAGCTTAGTCCAAATCCTCTAATTTTTTCCTGTTTGATCATTACTTCTTCCATACCGGTTACGACGTCATCCTTCTTTTCTTTTGCCGCTTGCATGATCTGTGATACGGCAAAGACTCCGATCAATACCGGAACAAGACTGAATCCGTTTGCAAGTTTCTGGACGCCAAAGGTATAGCGGTAAAAGGAACTCAGACTGTCTGTGCCGACAAACCCGAACGACACGCCTAAAAGACACGACAATAGACCTTTGATCAAACTTCCCTCTGACAAACCGGCTACAGTTGTCAGAGAAAAGAGAATTATGGCAAAATAATCATAAGAACTGAATTTTAATGCAATTCTGGCAATTTGCGGTCCGATGTAAGCAAGCACAAAAGCGCCGAAGAGACCTCCGAGAAAGGAAAACAGGACGCCGATTGCCATTGCCTTTTTCGCCTGTCCTTTTTTAGCCATAGGGTAGCCGTCAAAGCAGGTTGCGATGGAAGACGGCGTACCCGGAATCCCTAGCAGAATTGCCGAAATCAACCCTCCGGAACAGGCGCCCACATAGACGGCCATAAGAAAGGAAATTCCTTTGACCGGTTCGATTCCAAACGTAAATGGAAGCATGATGGCAAGAGCGGTAAAAGCTGATAATCCCGGTAAAGCACCGATAACAAGTCCTCCGAGAACACCTGTTATGATCAAAAGGATGATCGCAGGATTGAATACGGCCTGAAATCCTTGTAATAAGCCCATTTTATCTCCCCCTTTCTATTGAATGAATTTTCCGACCGGAAGCATGATACAGAATATTTTTAAAAATATCAGATTGATAGCCACGGGGACAATAATGGAGACCAAGATCAAAACCAGAATCTTCTTTTTGTTTTTCAAATCCTGGAGTTGCATCAAAATGAGACTTTGAGCAAACAAGTACAAAATGGAAGTAATTGTGAAACCAAAATATAGTGTCAGGACATAATAAGCAAACAAAGCGATTACTGTTAAAATTAGAGGTTTATTGAACTTTGTGAGTTTATTTTTTGTAGTATTTTCCAAAGCGGAATATTTCTCTTTCCAGTAGGCTTTTACAATCTGAATCCCTGCGAGAAGAAAGATCAATACCGAAACAACGCGCGGGAAAAACCTGGACCCCAGCACATCGGAAGTCGTACGGGGGATGTAAAAACTTCCTGCCCAAATGAATACTCCCAAGAAAATGAATATTATGCCCGAAGAAATATCTTTTTTATTTTCTATTCTCATTGATCTTTCTCCTTGAAAAATAACGTATAATTATTGGTTTTTAATGAATTCTTCCTTGTACGGGGCCAAGCCTTCTTTATAAACCTGATTGGCAAATTTCTTCCCCTCTTCTTTGGGATAGAAAACTACCGTCAGGAAATTTTCAGCCATATTGTCAATAAACCCTTGATCTTTCGTAACTTTTCCGATTGCTTCGGCTAAAATATCCACAACAGCATCGGGAACTTCAGGTCCTGTTCCAACCCAGAAAAATTTGCTGAAATCCACATTTTTCAAACCATAATCAGAAGCAAGCGGTACATTCGGTAAAAGAGTATTTTTTTCATTTCCAAGCAAACAAAGAGCAATAAACTCTCCCGTTTCGAAATAATCTTTCGCGAGTGAATAAGAAAGATTAATAGAATCCGTTTGCTCTCCAAGAAGAGCGGTCACTTTTGCCGCATTATTTCCAACGTCAATAAACTTTAATCCAGCGTTCCATTCCCGATTCATGGCAATTCCGCAAATTTGGTTGGCTGCTCCGATTTTTCCGCCGTATTCTATTGTTCCGGGCTTCGCTTGGGAAGCGGCAAGATAATCTTTCAGAGTTTTCCAACCGGAATTCTTGTTGACGACCAAAACCGTCGTATTATCAATTACAGGTATAGCAACCGTTTTGAAACTATCAATATTTATTTTTGAACTTCCCTGCATATAGGGAACGAAAATATCAGTTCCGTTTACGACAAGTGTTAAACCGTCTGGTTTCGCGTCAAGACATTCTTGCATTCCCATTACTGTAGCGCCGCCGTTTACATTCTTTACAATGACTGTTGTCCCCAGATATTTTTGTAAGTATTGAGCCAATACTCGGGCATTCCTGTCGGTATCTCCACCAGGCGCAACCGGACAAATGATTGTTACAATCCCTTCTATTTTTCCCGCAGCCGCACAAATTGTCATTCCAAAACACAAAGCAAGAAATAATCCAACAAACAGTTTTTGCAGTTTTTTCATTCTGAATCCTCCTCAATTGTCATTTTAAATTACTTTCATTTAGCCAAATTCTTTTACGTTACGTGATGTCTGCATTCATCTCTGCGTAATATTTATAAAATTTTTGTTCCAATAAAAACTTTTTCTTATGATAATCGTACAATAAAAACACAAAAATTGCCAATATGTAATTCTGATTGACCTATAATCATTTTTAATAATTCCATAAAAAGGTTCGGCGCGGCCCTATGGGCCGCGCCGAACAAGATTCAAATCGTAATTAAGGGAAATACTTCCCACATTTCACCCCAACCCCAGCTTCACCAGCGCCACACACAGCAGCGGAATCGTCCCCATAGACAAAATGGTGGTAAGCGCCGTGGCCTTGGAGGCAAAATCCGAATCCCCTGCGTATTTGTCTGCGAGAAGCGTCATTGTAGCGCCGCCAGGCATTCCTGCCATCAGCATGGAGACGCCCAACAGGAGGGGATCGAAGTGAAAAATGCGCCCCATTCCCAGCGTGAGTCCCGGCACCAGGAACAAGCGGATAAAGCAGTAATAGAAGTTGTCCCGGTTGAACATGGTCTTGAGGTCTGTCGACGCGATCACGCAACCGGTGGCAAACATCGAGAGAAACGTCGTGCAGGAGGAAGCGCCCCTCAGGGCTTTTTCCAGGATCACCGGCAGTTTCCA
>JAISST010000132.1 GCA_031272945.1 Fusobacteriaceae bacterium | reverse complement strand
ATAGCTACGGAGGTACACCCGGATCCATTCCGAACCCGGCAGTTAAGTCCGTAAACGCTGAAAGTACTTGGAGGGCAGCCTCCCGGGATGACAGGAACTTGCCAAGCTTTTTTTATTTTCTCTTTTCCGTTCTTTTTCCAAAAAAAGCTTGACAAAGGGACATTTTTCGCATAGAATGTACCTGTTGAAACAGATTTGATATTTTGCGCTTCCTTAGCTCAGTCGGTAGAGCATGCGGCTGTTAACCGCAGTGTCGCAGGTTCGAGTCCTGCAGGAAGCGCCATTTTTTATTTTTTTTATAGATATTTCCCGCTTTCTCGTTGATTTTTTCTTATTATGTTGTATAATTATATCAAACAGGAATTTACATCTATATGTCTCTTTTTGACCATGATTTTGTGGTATAATGCAAAAACAGGCGAAAAACCCGGGCTTACCCGTCCGAAATTCGCAATTACAGCAATTCACGGGGGAATGTACACATCATGACAGAACGTTGCGGCGGTATCCTGCTGCATATCAGCGCCCTTCCCGGCGATTACGGGATCGGGGATCTCGGTGAAAAAGCATATCAATTCGTGGATTTTCTCGCCCGGGCAGGGCAGAAAATCTGGCAAATCCTGCCATTGGCGCCGCCGGGTTTCGGCAATTCCCCTTATCAGTCGGTTTCCGTCTTCGCGGGAAATCCTCTGTTCATTGATCTTGTGGAATTCACGCGAAAAGGCTGGATTACAGAGGCTGATCTCGGAAAACTGAAAATTGAGAATCGCGGTGATAAAGTCCTGTACGACGCAATTGCAGCGGACCGGACAGAGATTCTTGACAAAATATACGCGGCCTTTCTCGAAAAAGAAAAAAACGGCGAAGAAGTAACAACAATAAATAATTTCCGGACTTTTCAGGAGGAAAACGCTTTTTGGCTGAAGGATTACGCGCTTTTCATGACGCTCAAGGAAAAATTTTCCGGCAAATCCTGGGACCGCTGGCCCCGTCGCTACAAATTCAAGGGAAAATCCGCCCTCCGAGAGACGCTGCGGGAGAATGCCGACAGAATTCGCCGTCACGCCTTTATCCAATTTGTCTTTTACCGCCAGTGGCAGGCGCTCAAAGCCTATGCCAACGAAAAAAATATCCGCATATTCGGAGATCTGCCCATTTATGTCTCCACGGACAGCGCCGACGCCTGGGGAAACCGTTCCCTGTTCCAATTTACAAAATATGGCAAGGCAAAGAGAGTCGCCGGCTGCCCCCCCGATTATTTCAGCAAAACCGGACAGTTATGGGGCAATATCCTCTACGACTGGAAAGCGATCCGGGAAAGGCGCTACGCCTGGTGGCTCGCCCGCCTGTCCCACTCGTTCCGGATTTATGACCTTATCCGTCTCGATCACTTCATCGGTTTTTCCGCTTACTGGAGCATCCCCGCGGGGGATCCCACAGCCATGTACGGCAGATGGGAAAAGGGGCCGGGCATGAGTTTATTCGGTCTTGCCCGAAAAAAACTCGGTTCTTTGCCCATTGTGGCCGAAGATTTGGGCGTGCTTTCGGAGCAGGTGCGAAAACTTTTGCGGGATACGGGCTTTCCCGGTATGAAAATCCTGCAGTTCGCCTTCGACAGCCCCGACAGCGAGTATCTGCCGCACCGGATTCCGGAAAAAGCCTTCGCTTACACGGGGACCCACGACAACAACACCCTGGAGGGATGGCTGGCGGAGGCCCCCGAACACGTCAAAAATTACGCGGCCGACTATGTGCGCGGCTGGCTGAATGAAGGAGGGACAACTGCCCCCCTGCGGGAACAAATGATTTGCGCGCTTATGAAATCCGCGGCCGAAGCTGTGGTGATCCCTTTGCAGGATTATCTCGGGACCGGCGCGGAAGGACGCTTCAACATCCCCTCCACCGTGGGGGACAATTGGTCCTGGCGCGTAGAGGAAGAAAAACTCGACAATAAACTCGCGGAATATATTCGCGGTATCACGTTAAAATATCAACGATAGCACGGGAGGAAGCATGGAATTGGAAAAGGAATACCTGAAGGGGCGATTGGAGCAAAACGTCAAAATCCTCTTCAACCTCAGTCTCGAAGAAGCCGGCGGTTTTGAGCTCTACAGAGCGCTCGGAAAAACCGTCATGGAAGAGATTGCCGACAACTGGTTTGAAACGGAAAAACTCTACGACCAAGGAAAAAGAGCCTATTATTTTTCCGCCGAATTCCTGATGGGAAGAGCCCTCGGGAACAATCTGATCAATCTGGGCCTTTATCCCGGAGTACGGGAACTGCTGGAGGAACTCTCCGTCAAATATACCGACGTCGAAGACGAAGAGGAGGATTCCGCCCTCGGAAACGGAGGTCTCGGGCGGCTGGCCGCCTGTTTCCTGGACTCGCTTGCCACGCACAACCTGCCGGGAATGGGCTACGGCATCCGTTACCGGAACGGCATTTTCAACCAAATCTTCAAAGACGGCTACCAGGTGGAAAAGCCCGAAAAATGGCTGAAATACGAAGACGTCTGGTCGGTCCCCCGCTATCAGGACGAAGTGATCGTAAGCTATGGCGACCGGAAAGTACGGGCGGTCCCCTATGACATGCCCATCATCGGATACAATACCAAAAATGTGAATACCCTGCGTCTCTGGCAGTCGGAGCCCATCGAAGACCTGAATCTCACGGTATTCAACCGTCAGGACTATCTGATGGCCACGGCGGAAAAGACCTTTGCCGAGGATATCTCCCGGGTACTCTATCCCAACGATTCCACCGACGAAGGCAAAAAGCTCCGCTTGAAACAGCAGTATTTCTTTACTTCCGCCTCATTACAGGATATATTGAAAAAATTCAAGAAAATTCACGGTTATGATTTTGAGAAACTTCCCGATTTTGTAGCCATACAATTGAACGACACGCATCCCGTGATTGCCATTCCTGAACTCATGCGGCTTTTGCTCGATATCGAAGGACTCCCCTGGGAAAAAGCCTGGCAAATTATCGAAAAGGTATTCTCTTACACAAACCACACGATTCTCGCGGAAGCGCTGGAAAAATGGTGGATCGGTCTCTACAAGGACGTGGTCCCCAGGATTTTCGAGATCACGGCCGGGATCAGCGACCAGTTGAACAAGTTCTTATATGAAAAATATCCCGAAGATCAACCCCGCAGGGAACGCATGGCCATCATCCAGAACGATATGGTACAGATGGCCTGGATCGCCATTTACGGCTCTCACGCCATCAACGGCGTCGCCAAGCTTCATACGGAAATCCTCAAAAGCAGGGAACTGAAAGACTGGTATGAACTCTGGCCCGAAAAATTCTACAACAAGACAAACGGCATTACCCAGCGGCGCTGGCTGCTCAAATCCAATCCCCAGCTGGCCGCCTTTATAACGGGGCTCATCGGCGACGGCTGGATTACGGATCTCAGCCGGCTGAAGGAACTTGAGCGCTACAGGGAAGACGAATCCGTCCTCCGGAGTATCATTGAAATCAAAGCCGAAAAAAAGCTGGAGCTTGTGGAATACCTCCGGAAAGCCCAGGGGATAGACGTCAACCCCGACTCCATCTTTGATATCCAGATCAAGCGTCTCCACGAATACAAGCGGCAATTGCTCAACATCTTCCATATCATCGATCTCTACAATTATCTGAAGACAAACCCGGTCTGCGACTTCAATCCCGTCACTTATTTCTTCGGCGCCAAAGCCGCCCCGGGTTACATGATCGCCAAGGGCATCATCCGTCTCATCAACGACGTGGCGCAGCTTGTCAACAGCGATACCGACGTCAATCACCGGCTGAAAGTCGTCTTTGTGGAAAATTACCGGGTTTCCGTCGCCGAAAAGCTCTTTCCGGCGGCCGACGTGTCCGAGCAGATTTCGACGGCCGGCAAGGAGGCCTCGGGTACGGGAAATATGAAGTTCATGCTGAACGGCGCCCTGACCTGCGGCACGCTGGACGGCGCCAACGTTGAGATCGTCGAGGAGGCGGGCCGGGAAAACAATTATATCTTCGGCCTTACCGTCGAACAGGTGGAAGCGCTCCGGGCCGGCGGCTACAATCCCCACATCCCCTATAACACGGTCGTTGGCTTGAAGAAAGTCGTGGATTCCCTGATAGACGGGACTTTCAGCGATCTCAACACCGGAATATACGCAAGCATTCACAAATCCCTGATGGAAAACGCCGCCCGCGCCGACCAGTACTTCGTCCTGGAGGACTTCCAGTCCTATCGGGAGACCCAGCGGAAAATCAACCGGGATTACAGCAACCGGCTGGTCTGGGCACAAAAACAGCTGATGAATATTGCCAACGCGGGAAAGTTTTCCTCGGACAGAACCATACTGGAATACGCAGGTGAAATCTGGCGCATCAAGGAAGCGGCGCTGTAATGTGATCATTTCTTATGACAAGCGAGGATAGGAGGATGAGTCAAATGAAAAATGAACTGGATATTTACCTGTTCCACAGGGGAGAACACAGACAGGCTTACCGCTTTCTGGGATCCCACCCCCAGAGGAATACGGTGGTCTTCCGGGTATGGGCGCCCAACGCCGCAGAGGTTTCCGTGGTCGGAGACTTCAACGACTGGGATGCCGGAGCGCATCCGATGATAAAAATCACCGACGGCGGAATCTGGGAAACGGAAATCCCGAAACTCAAACAGTATGACAAGTACAAATACCGCATCGTCTCGCCCGACGGCACAAGCCGGATGAAGTCGGACCCCTACGCGGTATACTCGGAGTTGCGTCCCAATACGGCTTCTTTCGTCTATCCTTTCCCCAAAATCCGCTGGAATGACAAGACCTGGCTCAAAAACAGGACCCAGGGCCTCGAAAAACCCATGAACATCTATGAGATCCATCTGGGATCCTGGAAAAGGGATGACAGGGGCTATTGGCTCACCTATCTGCAAACGGCGGAAAAACTGGCGGACTACCTGCAGGAAATGAATTACACCCATGTGGAAATCATGCCTGTCGGAGAATATCCCCTGGATGATTCCTGGGGCTACCAGGCCACCGGCTATTATTCGGTTACGAGCCGTTACGGCACGCCGGAAGAATTCATGACTTTCATCGATACCATGCACCAATACGGAATCGGCGTAATCCTCGACTGGGTTCCGGGCCATTTCTGCAAAGACAGCCACGGACTCTACCGCTTTGACGGCAGCGCCGTCTACGAATACGCCGACGAGAGGATCGGGGAAAACCCCCAGTGGGGCACCGCCAATTTCAACCTCTCCCGCTTTGAGGTCAAGAGTTTTCTGATCTCCAACGCCCTGTACTGGTTCAAGGAATT
>JAISST010000079.1 GCA_031272945.1 Fusobacteriaceae bacterium | reverse complement strand
ATTTCACTCCTTGTATATTGTGCCTTTTCTTAGTTTCTATTATACCACAAATCCGCCGGGAGGGCAAGGAAAGTTTGCGGCCTTTTCCGGGCAAAAAAACCGTTGTTAGAAATTCAAATCCACGATTTTCAAGCCGTCCACCGCGGAACTGGTGATTCCCCCGGCGTAACCGGAACCTTCTCCTATGGGGTACAATCCCGCCACATTGACGGACTCTCCCCTCTCGTTGCGCAGAATTCGCACAGGGGAGGAGGTCCTGGTCTCGGGACCGATGAGATTCGCTTCCCCCACGGGGAAACGTCGGGTTTTCTTCCAGATTTCCAGAGTCTTTTGCATGTTTTCGACGATCATTTGCGGGAAGAATTCCTTGAAGGGGAAAGGCACCAGGGGTCTCCTGTAACTGGATTCGACGGCGCAACCGGTCTTGCGGTCCCGCAAAAAATCTTCCGCGCGCTGGTAAAGGGCGCCATATCCTCCCGCGTATTCATAAGCTTTCGCTTCGAGCAATTCCTGAAATTCCATTCCGGCAAAGATACCCTCGCCGAAATCACCGGGTCTCACGCCCACTACAACGCCCGCGTTGGCAAATCTGCCGTCCCTGGCGGAATTGCTCATACCGTTCACGAGGCTCTTTTGCGGGTCAGAGGAGGCGTTGACAATCTCTCCGCCGGGGCACATACAAAATGTGAACGTCCCTCTGTCCTCTTCCCAATTGTGACGGGTCAGGGCATATGAAGCGGGGCCTAAAGCCGGATGTCCCGCAAATTCCCCGTATTGCCAACGGTCGATCCGGGACTGCAAATGCTCGATCCGGACGCCCATGGCGAAGGCTTTTCCTTCCATGGCGACGCCGCGCCGATACAGCATACGGCAGGTATCCCGGGACGAATGCCCGACTGCGAGAATCAATCGGTCGCAGGGGATCTGTTCCTCCGATCCCCGGCGATCCGAAAAAACGACGCCCTTCAACTTTCCTTCAGTGATCCGGATATCCTCCAGCTTCTTTCCGAAATGGAAAATTCCGCCCGCGTCTTCTATGGCGCCGCGCAAATTGCGGACAATATCTTTCAGGACATCCGTCCCCACATGGGGTTTGTAATCCCAGAGAATGCCCGGGTCCGCCCCGCAGGCGACAAATTCCCGGAATACCTCCCCGATGTAGGCGCTCTTGGTACGGGTGTTCAGCTTCCCGTCGGAAAAAGTCCCGGCGCCCCCTTCGCCAAATTGGATGTTGGAGCGGGGATCGAGAATCCCTTCCCGGGTAAAGCGCTCCACCGTCGCGACCCTTCCCCCGACAGGTTCCCCCATCTCATAGAGAAGGGGGAGGTATCCGAGGCGGGCAAGACGCAGCGCCGCAAAAAGACCGGCGGGACCGGTTCCCACAATGAGAACGGGTCTTCCGTTTCCCCGGGGTTCCGGCATTTTCGGCTTTTCCTCAAGCAAAAGCTTCATATCCGTTTTTTTCGTGAGATCCACCCGGTTTTTCAGGGAAAGCGTCAGAGAATAGATAAAACGGAGGCGCCTTTTTTGCCGCATGTCCAGAGATCTTTTGTTCCAGACGACGCCTTGGATATTTTCCCGATCGATTCCTCTCTTTTCCAGTTCTCTCAGAATCTGTGCATCCTGGTCCTCCTCAACGGAGACCAGGATGTTGTCGACGATCACTTTCATAAATCACCTGCCTGTTCCGCCAAAAAACAAAAGGCTCCTTGCCTCGGCGAATGAAAAGGGGAGACCTGCCGGTCATCCCCTGATTTTTACCAATTTTCCGTTCCGGCCCGGAAATAATTCCGCTTCAGCGCTTTTTTACAGCGGCCGCTTTTCCTTTCAGCTCATCGAGATCCGATTTCAACGCGTCCACTTTTTCCTGTTCCGCGGCGGCTTCTTTGGCTTTTTTGTCGTCGCCCGAAACTTTCCCCTCAATTTTTTTGAGCGTTTTCGCGACAAAAGGCTCCTTGACCTGCTTTTTGGGCTTTGCGGCGTAGATTGCCTTCAATTCGGCCTCATAAGCCGCTTTGGCCGAAGGCGTCGCCGGTCGTACGGGATATTTTTTCAGATTTGGAAATTGCTTGTCCAGCGTCTTGTTCCATTGGTCGATTCTGTCTTTGTGCAGGGACAAATAGGCGTCGGCATTTGCTGAAAACCGTACTTCCTTGATGATATCACCGAATTCCAGCTTTCGGAGAACTTCCATGTCCTGGTCTCCTTCGGTCTCGCCGAATACCGTGTGTCGGCCGTTCAGCCATTCGGCGGGGGAAACGGTCACAAAATACTGGGACCCGCCCGTATTGGGTCCGGCGTTGGCCATGGCAAGCATGCCGGGTTGAAAGAAATCCAGCCAGTTTACAATCTCGTCAGGGACGGTGTATCCGGGACCTCCGCGCCCTGTTTCCGTAGGGTCGCCCGCTTGGATCACAAAGTTATCAATGGCCCTGTGCACTTTATTATTGTTGTAAAATCCTCTTTTTCCCAGATTGATAAAACTGGCGACCGTCACAGGCGCCGCTTCCGGGTAAAGGAAAAAACTCAATGTGCCCTGTGTGGTAACCATCGTGCAGCGAATATCGTTGTAACGCAATGATTGTTTTTTCTTTTTCGCGCCAAAAGATGCCAAACTGAAAATCAACATCAGTAAAACAACAACTTTGCAAGTTTTTTTCATCTATTCTGTCCTCCTCACGACTATTTTGTGGTATTATTCCCATAATCTACCTGAATTATATCATATTTTGCCCGGCTGTACAACTAATTTCTCAGGCAGTTTTTCCGGCCTTCAGCCGATAAAATGTTTTTGAAGTTTTTTCGTAGATAATGTCAGGATGATGGAAATGCCGATCAACAGCACGGAAAGGGCGTTGATGGCCGGATTCACCCCGAGCCGCACCATGGAAAAAATACGCAGGGGCAGCGTCGAGGAACCGGGACCCGACACAAAAAATGTCGTCACAAAATCATCGAAGGAAAGCGTTACCGCAATCAGAAAACCCGAGACAATTCCCGGCAGAAGAGCGGGGATGATGACTTTGAAAAGCGTCTGGAGCTCCGAAGCGCCGAGATCGTAGGCCGCCTCAATGATCGAGTAGTCAAATTCATCCATTCTCGACATCACGAGGAAAAGCACGTAGGGGATATTGAATGTCGTATGGGCGATAAAAATCGTCGTCAATCCCAGCTTGAAGCGGACAGTGGCGAAAAGGATCAGCAGAGACACTCCGAGGATGATCTCGGGAATAATCAGCGGCACATAGGAAACGATCCGCAGGATTTTCTTCCAGCGGAATTCATGCCATTGGAGCGCGATGGCGCCCAGTGTGCCCACTGTTGTGGAAATCAATCCCGATACGGCCGCTATGATCACGCTATAGCGGAAGGAGACCCAGATTTCATCGGAATAGATAAAAAGCTCCCGGTACCATTTGAGGGAGAATCCGCTCCAAACCATGGCGCGCCCTTCGTTGAAGGAATAGACCACAAGGCATACAAGGGGCAGATAAAAAAACAGCATCGTCAAAAGAAATAGAATCAGGGAAGTCCGTCTTTTATTCATCGGCGCTCACCTGTACTTCCTGTATCGCCCGGGCCTTTTTCGCCAGGCGCAGCATAAGCCAGATCGTAATGCCGGTCACCACAATGAGTCCGCCGGAAATGACGGAAGCGAGGGGCCAGTTCCGTGTCGTCAGCAGGTGCTGGGCAATGAGATTTCCGAGCATGATGCTGCCTGTACCGCCTACGAGACGCGGTACGGCGTATGATCCGAGGCTCGGAATAAACGTAAACAAAACGGCCGTAATGATCCCCGCCTTAATATTGGGCAGAAAGACTTTGAAAAAAGCCTGTCCGTTTGTCATCCCGAGATCCCGCGCGGCTTCCATCAGAGTAAAATCGAATTTTTCAATAACCGCGTACAGCGGGAGGATCGCGAAAGGAAGATCCGTATAGACGGAAATCACGATGACGGCCGCCATATTGTACAAGAGCTGCAGCGGTTCCTTTATAATCCCGCTTTTGATCAGAAGTCCGTTGACCAGACCGTTATTTCCCAGTATGGCCACCCAGGAATAAATCCGGATCAGGAAATTCGTCCAGAAGGGAATGATGATCAGAAAAAGATATTCCTGCCTGTGCTCGGAACGGGCAATGAAATAGGCGGTGGGAATCGCGAAAACCACGGTGAAAAATGTGATGAGGAGCGACATCAAGATCGTGCGCCCCAGAACAATCAAAAATACTCTGTCCTTGAAAATCGCGAAACTCCGTAGCGTGAACTCGAGTTCCACGCCGCCGTAAAGTCCCTTTTTCAAAAACGCGTACACGAGTACGATCAGCATGGGCAAAATAAAAAAGATCGCGAGCCAAACCGTCAAAGGCAGGGAGTACAGGATTCCGTACTTATTTTGCTTCACCGGCGTTCACCTCCACGAGGAATCCGTCATCGGCGTCCCAGTACACATAGGCTTCCTCATCCCACCAAACGACGTCCTCATCCTCTTCGTCAAAATAAATGGCGTGTTGTTTGAAAATCTTGAAGGGCATGTTTTTGTCCCCTTCCATCCAGACGAAGTATTTGCTTTGAAAACCGGAATAAATCACTTCGTGCACGAAAGCCTTCACGACGTTCAGGATTTTGTCCGTCTGGGGAGGCTGGACCTTGGAGAGTTTTAATTTTTCCGGCCTGATGGACACCCGCACATGATCCCCAAGGGAAAGGGCCTTGTCCATTTCGATGACAACCTCGCCGAGTATGGGGTTCTGCAAACGGGCAAAGCGTTCGTCCACAAAGGAGGTGATCACGCCGTCAAAAAAATTGTTTTCCCCCAAAAAATCAGCAACAAAAGAATCAGAAGGGGCCTCGTATACTTCCGCCGGCGTCCCAACCTGCAAAATGTTGCCGCTGTTCATCACGGCAATCCGGTCGGATATAGAAAGCGCTTCCTGCTGATCATGGGTAATAAATATAAAAGTAATTCCGACTTCGTCGTGAATATTGTCGATTTCAATCAGGAGATTCTGCCGGAGTTTGGCGTCCAGCGCCGAGAGCGGCTCATCCAGTAAAAGAACGCCGGGTTTGTTGATCAGAGCGCGGGCAATGGCCACCCTTTGTTGTTGTCCCCCGGAAAGCTGATTGGGTTTTTTGTGGACATGCTCCGAAAGCCCTACAAGCTCAATGTATTTTTTTACCTCGTCGCGGATCTCTTTTTCGGGCAATTTCTTGATCCGAAGCGCGAACGCAATGTTTTCATAAACTGTCAAATGCGGAAACAACGCGTATTTTTGAAAAATCGTATTGACGTTGCGCTTGTTGGGCGGCAAGCCGAGAATGTTTTCGCTGCCCAGATAGATGGCGCCGCTGTCCGGGGCGATAAACCCCGCGATCATCCGTAAAAGAGTGGTCTTCCCACAGCCGGAAGGGCCGAGAATCGTAAAGAATTCTCCGTCTTCGATGGTCAGATTGATGTTATTCAAGACCGGTACTCCGTCAAAACTTTTGTTCACATTTTCAATCCTGATGTCATTTTTTCCCAATTTGTCCCCTTTACCTCCTCTGTTGCTCTTTTATAATTTGTGAAGGCGGGAATTTTGCGCAAATTCCAGCCTTTTCAATATTATATCATTTTTGCGTGGATTTTTTAATAGATATTTTTGGGAAAATGTGATACGATATGGGTGTGGCCGCAATTTTTCTTTACGATCGTTACCACAAGGAGGTTGCAGTGATCGCAAATATCGTCTTTCAAGTAATCGGAGGACTCGGTTTATTTTTGTACGGCATGGAAAATATGTCAGGAGGGATGCGAAAACTCGCGGGATCAAAATTGAAAAAAATTCTCGCGGCTTTTACCACGAATCCTTTGATGGGGATCCTCGTCGGTATCTTTATTACGGTACTCGTTCAGTCTTCCTCGGTCAGTACGGTCATGACCGTGGGTTTTGTCAACGCCTCGCTGCTCACGATGAAACAGGCGTTGGGAATCATCCTGGGCGCCAATATCGGAACTACAGTCACAGGCTGGATCCTGATCCTGTCCATCGGCGCTTACGGCCTGCCCATCATCGGCGTCTCCGTCATCGTGTTTATGGCTGCCAAATCAGAGCGGCTCAAAAACGCGGCGCTGACGTTGATGGGCTTCGGTTTTATTTTTTTCGGCTTGCAGACCATGAGCAACGGCATGAAGCCGTTACGGGAACTGCCCGGGTTTGTGAATCTGTTCTACCTTTTCAAGGCCGACTCCTATTTCGGCGTTGTAAAAGCAGCCCTGGTAGGGGCTGTATTGACGGGAATCGTCCAATCTTCCGCGGCGACCCTTGGCATTACGATTATGTTTGCCAACCAGGGGCTGATTGATTTTCCCACAGGCGCCGCCCTCGTACTGGGAGAAAATATCGGTACGACCGTAACCGCCCTTCTGGCCTCCCTCAACACCAATTCCAACGCGCGTCGCGTCGCGCTTGCCCACACGATTTTCAATACGTTCGGCACCGTGTGGGTGACAGCCATCTTTCCCTTCTATCTGAAAATCATCGGCAGAATAGCGGATCCCGCCGTTTCCGTCGAGCGCGCCATCGTCATGTCCCATTCACTGTTCAACGTCTTCAACGTACTCCTCTTCGCGCCATTTTTAGGCCCATACGCCGCATTTCTCGAAAAAATCATCAAAGGAAAGAGCGAAGCGCCTGTCCGGGTGACGAAGCTGAACCAACTGATGCTGCAAGTGCCTTCGGTTGTCGTTTCCCAGACGAAACTGGAAATCATCGAGATGGGAGAAAAAATTCAGCGTGTTTTTATCGCCTTGGACGA
Organism: Fusobacteriaceae bacterium; assembly: GCA_031272945.1. Taxonomy (GTDB): domain Bacteria; phylum Fusobacteriota; class Fusobacteriia; order Fusobacteriales; family Fusobacteriaceae; genus JAISST01. Next base: position 9,139 of record JAISST010000079.1, on the reverse strand, counting down.
TGTTTTTCACCGGAAGGATAACGCGGAAGAATCCCTGAAACTCATTGCCGATACCGAACGAATGCTGGATCTCTATGAAAAGGAGATTTCGGACATCAATTTCACCATGCTGAATCAGGAACTGAGCAGCAGCATGATCCGGGAAACCAGGGGAAACCTGATCACAACCGATGAATTTGAGACGATCAGCGACTATCTGGACCGGATCGCCAAGGAAGTAAACAAGCTTCGGGATGACGATCTCAAGCTCTCGGAAGGCAACCGCAACGTACTTTTTACCATAAACGGCATGGTATCCGGCTTTTTCAACGAAGTATTCAAAGCCTATGACCGGAAGGACGTTCAGCTCTTTGTCAACGCGATCCGGGAATACGACGAGATGAAATTCGTGTACCGGGAAGCAAAGATCGAGCATTTTTCCGCGGACCACGGGGATATTCCCTCCCGGCTCAGCGTCGGGTACATCGACATGCTCAATTATTACCGCAGGGCCTGCGACCACATCTATAATATCATAGAGCATTTTGCCCAAATTTGAGCGGGATTTGAGCGACCGCGGAATATCAGAGTCGGCAATACGGGCGATCGTGCCATCGACCGTATTTTTTTATGCCCAAAACCGTCGAATGGGGCGTGGTTTTTACACAAATATTTTAAGAAAATTGTTTGACAAATACTTGTAAATATGATATCATTTCAAATATAACATTTTAAAGAAATCCCAAATGGCGAAGGATTTCACAACGGAATTGGCGGAATACTAAGTAGTGTGATGATTTATGTCACCAATTTTACTGTATGAGTTACACGAGGTGATGAGAAATGAATCGGAAACAGAGTTATTGCGGCAACGAAAGAACGGAATCGAAATTGAGCAAAAAAATGGCAATTATGGGTTTTGTGGCGGCGGCCTTCATGGGCGCCGGCGCCAAAGGGGGACAGGCGACAACCATTGACTCCGCGGAGAATACGAATATCTACGGCAATCATGACGGGACAAACCACAATACGAATACCGCGGATCCCAACTACAATACGGTAACGGTGGATCCCGGGGCTGTCGTCAGCGAGGTTTACGGCGCCTTCACAAACGGCTATGCGGAAGGGAATACCGTCCATGTCAGGGGCGGGATCATGAGCAATGTGGGCGGCGCCAGCGCCTACCGGGATGTCAGCGGAAACAGCGTTTTAATCGAGGGCGGACAAATGGACGGCGTCATGGGCGCCGATACCACGATCGGCGAAATGACAGGAAACAGCGTCACGGTTACCGGAGGGACGATCTCGGAATCCGTCGTCGGCGCGCAGTCCATGTTGACCGGCAACGCCGTTAACAACAGCGTTGTCATCAGCGGCGGAACCTTCGGTTCCTGGGTGCAGGGCGCGACGGTCGTACAGGGCTACGCCACCGACAACAGCGTCGTCATCAGCGGCGGGACCATCGTCAATCACAATAAGGGCGGCGCATATTCCGGAATCGTCGGCGCCGCCGTCAGTCAACGCCCCGGCGGCGCCACAGGCGACAACAATGTGGAGCGCAACAGCGTCACGATCAGCGGGAGCGCAACACAGATCGACGTCACGTATACTTCCGGCGCGGCGCCCGGTTACGGAGCGATTATCGGGGGAAAAGGCGGGGCCAATACCGGAGCGCTTGAAAATACGGTGGCAATCAATCAGGTAAACGGCGCGGGATCCGTAAAAGCGGATTGGATTTACGGCGCTTATGCCCAGCAGGAAGTCCGGAACAACAGCGTGACCATCGCCGACAGCATGGTAGCGGGGAAAATTTTCGGCGCCGAATCCCTATTCGCCGACGCAAAGGAAAACAGCGTCATCATCAGCGGCGTCAGCGAACTTACGGGAGACATTTACGGAGCGCAGGCTGATAACGGAGAAGTTTCGGGAAACAGCGTCACGCTTACGGAAAATACAGGACTCATTAAAGTGACGGGCGGCGTCAACGGCGCCCAGAGTTACAGCGGCCCCGTGCTTGAAAACGAGGTAAAGCTTACGGGAAATACAGAAATTACAGGAACTGTCTACGGAGGCAGAAGCTATTCTCCCCTTATAAACACGGGGAAAGGATATGTGGAGAGAAACAGCGTGATCGCCGAGGGGACCAGCAAATTCGGCGGTTCGGTTTACGGCGGTTTGAGTTATAATTTCTCCGCGGCGAATGACAGCCACGTTTCGGAAAATATCGTCTCCCTCAAAGGGGAAACAACGGTCGGAAGCTATATCATCGGGGGATACACCGCTTACGGCGAGGCGACCCGAAACAAAATCACGGTCTCCGGCCGGACCGAGGTATCGGGCGGTGTTTACGGCGGTTTTTCTTATTACAGCGGCGTCAGCGAAAATGAAATCTCCATTGAGGGAAATTTCAGCGCGGCAGGCAGTGTGTATGGCGGATATTCCTATTTTAGCGACGCCAAAGACAACAGCGTAACTTTGGAGGGCGACATGGATTTTGCTATGGACCTCTATGGCGGTTATGCGCCCGCAGGCGAGGCGAGCGGCAACAACATCACCCTCGACGGGAATATTGCCATTGCCGGAGGGCTTTATGGAGGATTCAGCAGCGTACTTTCGGAAAATAACACCCTTACGGTGAAACGGAGAGGAATCTCCGTCGGAAGTCTTGGCGCCTTCCAGGAAATGGTTTTTCATGTGGACAGGACCGCCGATAACGGCGCGACCATGATCACCGTCTCCAATACGGCCGAAATCGACGGCGCTCATGTGAGTCTCGCCCTCTACGGAGCTTCCACGCCGATCCGGGAAGGCTACCGGGTGATCCTGATCGACGCGGAGCAATCGTCGGGAGGTTTGGACGGCGATCCGCAAAACAACAAAGCGAAGGCGACGCTGGGCGTTTCCCTCGAATACGAATTTGACGTTTACAAAGAAGACAATAAGTTGATTGCTTCGCTTCCCGAAGATCCGGAACCGGAACCCGAACCGGAACCCGAACCGGAACCCGAACCTGAGCCCGAACCCGAGCCGGAACCCGAACCGGAACCTGAGCCCGAACCCGAACCCGAACCGGAACCCGAGCCGGAACCCGAGCCGGAACCCGAACCGGAACCCGAACCGGTACCGGCGCCGAAACCATCGGTCAATCCGCAGTTGAAGGCGTTGATGGAGGGTTGGCTCGCCGGTATGACTCAGCTCGTCCGGGGCGGAGATCTCGTATCCGATGTGATCCCGACCATAGCGGAAAACTATGAAATCAGCGGAAACAAAAACGGCTGGATTCCCTTCGCCCAGGTCAGCGGCAATTCTTTGCGGCACAAGACCGGCTCCCACATTGATACCAAAGGAATGAACGTCATAGCGGGAATCTCCGGTGGGAAAACGTTTGCCGACGGGAACTTTGCCGTAGGCGGCGTGTTCCTGGAATACGGAAAGGGAAATTACGATACGTATAATTCTTTTGTCGACAAAGACAGCGTCCATGGCGCGGGCGATACGACGTATACGGGCGGCGGCGTCCTCGGGCGCTTCGATTTCAAAAGCAAGACCGACGCCCATACTTACTTTGAAGGCTCTCTTCGGGGCGGCCGGATCAAGGTCAACTATAACAGTCGGACAATGAAAGACGCCCTGGGAACCATAGCGGCCTATAAAGCGGGCGCGGGATACGCAAGTGCCCATGTGGCGGCTGGTCGTGTGGTAAAATTGTCCAATGATGCGACGCTCGACGTAAAGGCGAGTTTCTACTGGACGAGAATGAACGGGACCGACGCGAAGCTGACGACCGGAGAAACGATCAAGTTTGAAAGGATTGATTCCAAACGGGTCAAGATCGGCGCAAGGCTCTCGGGAGATCCCAAGAAAAAAATCAAACCCTATGCAGGGATCGCGCTGGAGCATGAATTTGACGGAAAAGCTAGGGGAAGCGTATATCGCTACAAGATTGATCCCCCGACGCTCAAAGGAACCACGGTCATCGGAGAAGCGGGGTTCGCCGTCAAACCCGGCAATAAGGATAACATAACGGTCGAGGTCGGATTGCAGGCGCATGCGGGAAGACGGCAGGGCGTCACGGGAAATGTAAAGTTTACGGTTCGATTTTAAACTTTTATTCCCCTCTATTTCACCCAGGCGAAGGAACGCTTTACCGCCTCTGCCCAGCCGGCTGAGAGGGCGGCGCGCGTTTCTTCGCTCATATCCGGTTTGAAAATTTTATCCACGGCGACATTTTGCAGAATATCCGCCCTGTCTTTATAGACCCCCGCGGCGAGCCCGGCGAGGTAGACCGCGCCCAGGGCGGTACTTTCAATGACCTTGGGGCGGATTACGTTTGTATTGAGGATATCGGCCTGGAATTGCATCAGAAAATCATTGGCCGCCGCCCCGCCGTCCACCCGGAGTTCTTTGACGGGAAATCCCGCGTCGGTCTCCATGGCTTTTATGACGTCCATGCTCTGCCAGGCCAGTGATTCCAGCGTGGCGCGGATAAAATGCTCTTTCTCCACGCTCCTTGTGAGCCCCACGATGACCCCGCGGGCGTACTGGTCCCAATAAGGGGCGCCCAAGCCCACAAAGGCAGGCACCACATAGACCCCGTTGCTGTCGGGGACTTTTTTTGCATAGGCTTCGGTAAAAGCGGCGTTATCAATCATACGCAGGCCGTCCCGCAGCCATTGGACAGCCGCCCCCGCAATAAATACGCTCCCTTCGAGGGCGTACTCCACCTTTCCTCCTTCTCCCCAGGCGATCGTTGTGATCAGTCCGTTCCCGGACGCGACAATCTCTTCCCCGGTATTCATCAAAATAAAACAACCGGTTCCATAGGTATTTTTTACTTTTCCCTTTTCAAAGCAACACTGCCCGAAAAGCGCGGCTTGTTGATCCCCGGCGATTCCTGACACGGGGATTTCGCCGCCCAGGTATTCGGGATCCGTGTAACCGAAAACCCCGCTGGAGGGTTTGACCTCCGGCAGCATAGCGCGGGGAATATCCAGCTCCTTGAGGATTTCGCCGTCCCATCGGAGCTTGTGGATGTCAAAGAGCATGGTCCGGGAGGCGTTGGTATAATCCGTTGCGTGACATTTTCCGCGGGTCAACTTCCAGAGCAGCCAGGTATCAATCGTGCCGAAAAGCAAATCGCCTTTCTCCGCCTTTGCCCTGGCGCCAGGGACATTTTCCAAAATCCAGCGGATTTTTGTCCCGGAAAAATAGGCGTCTATGATGAGCCCCGTCTTTTCTTCAACCGTTCGCTCAAATCCTTTTTCCTTCAATTGATCGCAATATTCAGCCGTTCGTCGACATTGCCACACAATGGCGTTATACACGGGCTCCCCTGTTGTTTTGTCCCAGACGACCGTTGTCTCCCGCTGGTTGGTTATACCGATGGCTGCAATGTCCTTATGGTCAATACCCGCCCGGGCCTTGGCCTCTGTGAGAACGGCCAACTGGCTTGACCAGATTTCCATGGGATCATGTTCCACCCATCCCGCTTTGGGAAAAATCTGCGTGAATTCTCTTTGAGATCGGGATATAACGTTGCCCTGCTTGTCAAAAACGATGCACCGGGAACTGGTTGTTCCCTGATCCAACGCAATCAAGTATTTTTGCATAAGACCTCCCGTGTTTCTTAATGGTTGAATTTTCTGACAGGATTTCCTGATTTGGCTTTTCTCAAAACTTGGCCGGACCCGTAGTCTTCCGGACCACGAGCTGCACCATGTGCTCGACGCGATTGATGCCCCCGGTTTGTGACGGAAATTCCGGATTTTTCAATCGTTCGCTGATGAGTCGGAAAGCGCTTCGTCCGCGGTCTTGGATGGAATGTTCCACCGTAGTCAGCTGAATCCCCGAAAAGCGCGAGGGAAAAATATTGTCAAAGGCGCAAACGCTGACGTCTTCCGGTATCCGGAGCCCCAGATCCGCAAGGGCGTCCAGAACCCCGTAGGCCACCATATCATTGACGACCACGAGCGCCGTGGCCTCTTGGTACTCGTTCATGCACTTGAGGGTCAGCTGATAACCTGTGTCGTATTCAATGCTGGTCGTATTGAGCTCAATATAGGAAGGAATCTCGGCGGAAAAGATGCGCACGGCTTCCGTCATACCCCGGGCGCTATAGGCTGCCTGCAGGCCCTGGCAACGCCGTACCCGAGCTGAATGTTCTTCGTTCAGGGCTGTGGAAATATAGGCCGCCCGCTTGTGTCCCAGCTCAATCAAATGCTTGCCGATGACTTCCCCGCCGTGAAAATTGTTGATTTCCACGGTGTCGAAGCCCAGATCGTCGAGACGGTCGCCCACGGCAACGACAGGGATCTTTTTACTGGCCTTCTTAGCCAGTTCCGGCTGCTGCGGGATCATGGCGAAGATAACGCCAATGGTCTCCAGAGATGCCACGGCCTCGTCGAGCAGTGCTTTTTCGATGTCCTTGTCCCAATAAGTCGTGCAAATGGTGGTGCGCAGGCCCCGTTCGATGGCCTCTTGCTCAATGCTTTGGATCAGCGTCGAATAATAGGGGTTCATGACAGAAGGGCAGATGATGCGCACAACACCGCCCTGCAACCTCAGATGCTTGGGTTTATATTGGCAGGACGCCGCTATTTGCCGTACTTTTTTGACGGTTTCTTCCGAAAAGCGCTGCAAATTTCTTTTGTTGAGGATCATGGATACACAAGCGGGTGATACGCCGGCCAGTTTGGCCATTTCTCGTATCGTTGATTTCTGAGCGGCCATATGGGCCTCCTTGTCTTTGGGAATTTTGTTTCGATAATAAAGTTTAGCATAGTTCAACAGAAAAGTCAAGGGGTTAATGGAGAATAGTTTTGTGAATCTATGTCTATTATACAGACTTAATGTTTTCTTTTAATATATATTGACAATTTTTTTCACATATGATATACTTGAATCAAGACAGAAATGTGCTAAACATTTGCTGAACAAACTGAGTTTGTGGCAAATGATATTCACAAAGGGGGAAACCCCGTCAAAAAGGAGGATATATGAAAAAAAGAAGTGCATGGTTATTCGGTTTGGCAATACTGGTATCATTTGTAATGACCGGCTTCAGTAGCGTGGTCCGCGCGGCAGCCCCCAAGGACTTCAAACTTGTGCTGAAGTGTTCCCACGTATTCGCACCGGGGGAACAACTGACAAAATCCATTGATAAGGCGGCGCAAAATATTAAGGCCAGAACCAACGGCGCCATCGACATCCAGACGTACCCTCAGGGCCAATTGGCCGTGTACAAGGACGGCCTCGAACAAGTGGTCCGGGGCGCGGATTTCATTTCCGTGGAAGACCCCTCCTATCTGGGCGACTATGTGCCGGATTTCAACGCCCTCGTAGGTCCCATGATGTATACCAATTTTGACGAATATCGTTATTTGATCCAGACGGACCTCGTCAAAGGTATGATCAAGAAAGCCGAGGAGAAAGGCATCAAGATCCTGGCTCTCGACTACATTTTCGGTTTCCGGAGCCTCATGACCAATAAAGTCATCAAGACCCCCGCCGACCTCAAGGGCATGAAAATCAGAACACCGGGCAGCCAGCTCTTTATCGACACGCTGACCGCCATGGGCGCAACCGTTACCCCCATGGCCTTCTCCGAAACCATCTCCGCCGTACAGCAGGGCGTTGTAGACGGACTGGAAGGGACCATGGACGCCTACGCGACCAACGGCAGCGCGGAAGTCGCGAAAAATATGGCTTTCACAAACCATTTCCTGGGCACCTGCGGCGTTTATATCAGTACAAAAGTCTGGGACAAGATTCCCGCCGAATATCAGGCCATCATTCAGTAGGAATTTACAGCCAACGCCAAAGAGATGATACAGATTATTACGGATAACTACGACGGTTACAAGGCGAAGCTCGAAAAAGACGGCATCAAATTCAACGAAGTGGACAACGCCGCATTCGGCGCAACTGTGAAACCCGTCTATGAAAAAATGAAAGGGGTCACCCCCGGCATCTACGACATCTTGAAAGCGGAAATCGCCAAGAGACCGTCGAAATAACAAAACAGCGCAACTTGAACATCTCCATTTTCACGCCTCCGGGCGTTTCGGGAGGAACCGGATATGAAAATCACCAAGGAACTGATTTTTCGAAACCTTGAGGAGATCCTGGCGTCTTTCGCCATCATCGTGACCACGATCCTCGTCATCGTCAACGTCTTCCTCAGATATTTTGTGAAAACCGGACTGTACTGGTCGGAGGAAGTGGCCACGGGCTGCTTCGTCTGGAGCGTCTTTTTGGGCGCCGCCGCCTTTTACAAGCGTCGTGGTCATGTGGGTGTGGACATCATCGTGAATAAACTCGGCAGGTGCGGGAGAAATTTCATGAAGCTACTCGTGGATGTGATGCTGACTTGTATCACCGGCTACATGGGCTATGTGAGCATTGTCTACGTGAGCATGTCTTATAAAAAACCCACGCCGGTACTGGGCATTTCCACGGTCTGGATCAGCTCGTCCCTCATGGTGAGTTTCGTCTTGATGTTCATTTACTCCGTAAAATTTTTGTATGAAGACGGGCTTCGGATCAAAAAATACGGTAAATTGGACGACAGGGAGGAGACGTTATGATTTCTTTTATTCCGGTATTTCTGGTCTTTTTCCTGTATTTTTCGGGAATTCCCATTGCCTTCGGGCTCTTTGCGGCGTCCATGCTGTATTTCGGAGCCATCAACACCTCTTCGCCCGTGGATCTGATTTTTCAGAAATTCGTGACCAGCGCGCAGTCTTTCCCGCTTCTGGCGATTCCCTTTTTCGTCATGGCAGGCTCCATTATGAATTACGCCCGGATCAGCGAAAAATTGATGAGCTTCGCCGACGTTCTGACGGGGCACCTGCCCGGAGGTCTCGCCCAGTGCAATGTGCTCCTGAGTATGCTCATGGGCGGCGTTTCCGGTTCGGCCAACGCCGACACCGCCATGGAATGCAAGATGCTCGTGCCGGAAATGGAAAAACGGGGCTTTTCCAAGGGCTTTTCGGCCGCGATTACGGCGGCATCTTCGGCGGTGACCCCCGTGATCCCGCCGGGCATCAACCTCATTGTCTACGGGCTCATCGCCCAAGTGTCCGTGGGGAAGATGTTCGCGGCCGGCTACGCGCCGGGGATTCTCATGTCCCTCTGTCTGATGGTGACGGTGCACATTATC
>JAISST010000033.1 GCA_031272945.1 Fusobacteriaceae bacterium | reverse complement strand
TCAAGTACCGCAATCAGCTGGACTACGTGCTGGGGGAATTGAAACACAATCCCGCCAGCCGCCGGATCATGACGGAGATCTGGGTCCCGGAGGACCTGGCGGATATGGCCCTCACGCCTTGCGTGCACCTGACCCAGTGGAGCGCCGTGGACGGAAAGCTTTACCTTGAGGTTCGTCAGCGGAGCTGTGACGTGGCCCTGGGGCTCGTGGCCAATGTGTACCAGTATTCGATCCTCCACAAGCTTGTGGCTCTCGAGTGCGGCCTGAAACCTGCGGAGATCATTTGGAACATTCATAATATGCACATTTACGACAGACACATGGAAAAAATCCTCGAACAGGTAAAGCGTCCCGCTTTTGAGGGAGCAACCGCCCGAATCGCGAATTTTACATCCATTTACGATTTCAAGCCCGACGACGTCATTGTGGAAAATTATCGATACGGAGAGAAGATTTCGTATGAAATCGCTATTTAATGAGACTCCCTATTAGAACATATTGGAGAAAAAATGACTCTTGACAAAAAAAACGCCCCGGTGGAATTGAACCTGATCGTCTGCCTCGGCAAAGACAACCTTCTCGGAGACGCCAGCCCCGAAGGAAACGGGCTGCTCTGGCACTCGGCCGAAGAATTGCGCTACTACAAATCCCGAACCGTCGGAAACGTAGTCCTGTTCGGGCTTACGACAGCGCAGTTCGCGCCCCTTCAGTTGATGAAGAAAAACAGGACCGTGGAGGTCCTGGATTTCGGCATGGATATCGACGGCATCCTCGCGAAGTACGCGGACTCCGGAAAGTCCGTTTTTATCTGCGGCGGGTACAGCATCTACAAATTTTTCCTGGAAAACTATGCCCTTGATCACCTGTACATTTCCCGCCTGAAGCCCCGTGTGCCGGTGGCAGAAGCGAAAAGCCCGCTCTATTTTCCCGATCCGGCCGCTTTCGGATACAAGCTCGCGGAATCCGTCGAACATGAGGATTTTTTCGCGGAAGTATGGGACTGGTAGGGGACGGGTCCTCCTCGCCTTTGCGCCACCGTGCGAGATTGTTTGTTCATAAAATCTCTCTTCGAATCCGCTCCCCCATCTCCGAGCAAGTGAGCGGGCGATCTTCCGCCCCAGCGATATCCGCGGTCCGGTATCCCGCGGCGAGAACGCCTTCCACGGCGAGCTCCACGTCCCGGGCTTCTTCCTCGAGATCGAGAGAATGGCGCAACAGCTGAGCCGCCGAGAGGATGGTTCCGATGGGATTGGCGAGGTTCTTTCCCGCGATGTCGGGGGCGCTCCCGTGGATGGGCTCATAAAGGCCGCGCTTGCCTTCCCCCCGGCTCCAGGAGGGGATGAGCCCGATGGAGCCTGTGATCATGCTTGCCTCATCCGAGAGAATGTCTCCGAACATGTTTTCAGTGACGATGACGTCAAACTGCGCAGGGTCTCTGACGATCTGCATGGCGGCGTTATCCACCAGCATATGGGAAAGAGCAATGCCCGGGTACGCCGCCGCCGTTTCCGTTACGGTCTTTCGCCAGAGTTTCGAACTGTCCAATACGTTTTCCTTGTCGACGGAGAGCACCCGTCTTTTTCTTTTGGCTGCAAGCTCCAAGGCGACCCGGGCGATCCGTTCAATTTCCGGGCGGCTGTAGGTCAGCGTATCGGTCGCTGTCATAACGCCTTCGATCGCTTCCGTTTTTCGCTTTCCGAAATAGATCCCCCCGATCAATTCCCGTACAATCAGAAAATCAATCCCCCTGTCCCGGATGTCCGCCCTTAAAGGCGAGGCTTCCTTCAGAGCCGGGATTAACTTGGCGGGCCGGATATTGGCGAAGAGTCCCAGAGCCTGCCGCAGCTTCAACAGACCCTTTTCGGGCCGGATGGCAGGGGCGACCCCGTCATATTTCGGATGTCCGAGGGCCCCCAGGAGAACCGCGTCCGCCGAAAGGCACGCATCGACAGAACATTGCGGCATGGGTTCCCCGAATCGATCAATGGCGGCGCCCCCTCCGGCGACTTCCGCAAAGTCCAGCTGTCTGCCGTATTTTCCCGCGACGGTCTCGAGAACCTGCCGGGCTTCCCGGATGATTTCGGGACCGATGCCGTCTCCGGCGATCAGGGCGATGATCTTACGCATGTTCGTCCCTCCTCTTTCGGATGGCGTTCATCAAGCCGTTTTGCGCGATGATATTCTTGATAAAATCCGGGAAGGGCTGCGCCCGATAGCTTTCGTTTTTTGTGAGATTCGTAATGACGCCCGCGTCAAAGTCCACGGCGATCTCGTCTCCCGCTTCGATCTTTTCCGACGCCTCGGAACATTCGAGGATGGCGAGCCCGATATTGATGGCGTTTCGATAGAAGATCCGGGCAAAGCTTCCGGCGATGACGCAGGAAATTCCGGAGGCCTTGATGGCAATGGGGGCGTGTTCCCGGCTGGAGCCGCAACCGAAGTTGTTCCCTCCGACAATCAGGTCGCCTTCCCTGACCCGCCCCCGGAAGGCGGGATCAATGTCTTCCATGCAACGGGCGGCCAGTTCTTTCGGATCCTGGGTGTTCAGGTACCTCGCGGGGATGATGACGTCGGTATCGACGTTGTCCCCGTATTTGTGCGCGATTCCTTTTGCTTTCATTTTACGGCCTCCTCCGGGCTTGCGATTTTGCCCGCGATGGCGCTGGCGGCCGCTACGGCCGGCCCCGCCAGATAGACTTCCGATTTCGTGTGGCCCATCCTTCCAACAAAATTCCGGTTCGTGGTGGCCACGCAGCGCTCCCCTTCGGCGAGGATTCCCATGTATCCCCCGAGGCAGGGACCGCAGGTGGGAGTGGAGATGATACAGCCCGCATCGGTAAAGATTTCAAAGAAACCGGCGTCAAGGCATTGCCGCCAGATGGCGGGCGTCGCCGGGATGATGATGGCCCGCACGTTTTTCGCCACGCGTTTTCCCTTTAGAATTCTCGCGGCGGTCTCCATATCGGAAAAGCGCCCGTTCGTGCAGGAGCCGACGACGACCTGGTCGATGGGGATGTCCCCTGCCTCCTCTACGGTTTTCGTGTTTTCCGGCAGATGGGGAAAGGCCACCGTGGGTCGGATTTCCGAAAGATCGATCCTATAGACGGCGTCATAGTCTGCGTCGGGATCCGCCTGATAAATCACCGGCTCTTTCCGGATTCTCCCTTTTACATAATTCAGCGTGATGTCATCGACATCGAAAATTCCGTTTTTTCCTCCCGCCTCAATGGCCATGTTGGCCATGCAGAAGCGGTCATCCATACTGAGATTGGCAAGGCCGGGGCCCGTAAATTCCATGGACTTGTACAGCGCGCCGTCGACGCCTGTTTTTCCGATAATATGTAAAATCACGTCCTTTCCGCCGACCCAGGGACCGGGCTTTCCCGTCAGGTAAAACTTGACGGCCCCGGGAACCTTGAACCAGATTTCTCCCGTGGCCATGGCGGCGGCGAGATCCGTGGAGCCCACCCCTGTGGAAAACGCGCCCAGAGCGCCGTAGGTGCAGGTATGGGAATCGGCGCCGATTACGCAATCCCCCGGGGCCACGAGGCCTTTTTCGGGCAGGAGCGCGTGTTCCACGCCCATTTCCCCTACGTCAAAAAAGTTCGTGAGTTCCTGCTCCCGGGCAAAAGAACGGCATTGTTTGCACTGTTCCGCCGATTTGATGTCCTTGTTGGGAACGAAGTGGTCGAGGACCAGAACGATTTTCTCTTTGTCAAAGACTTCGGTAAAGCCTGCGTTTCGGAATTCATTGACGGCCACGGGCGCCGTGATGTCATTTCCCAGCGCCAGATCGAGCTTCACATTGATGAGCTGCCCCGGCTTGATTTCTTGCAAACCCGCTTTTGCCGCCAGGATTTTTTGTGTCATTGTCATGCGCATGATTCTCTCCTTTTTGTTCCTGTATTTTTGTAAAATCACGGTAGGCTGCGAAAATTTCCGGCGGCGTCAGCTCCCGCTGTTCCCGGTCGGAAATGTTCTTGACGTAATAGCCGAAGGCTTCTTTCCAGGAGTCGGGAATCGCCAGTCCATACGTTTCCTCGAGGACGTAGCCGATACCCCCCTTTCCCGATTGGCTGTTGATCCGGATCACGTCGGTCTCATAGACCCGGTTCAGATCTTCGGGGTCAATGGGCAGATAGGGGACGGTCCAGTGCCGGAGCTTCTTTTCCTTCCGCCAGCGCATCCCCTTGGCGATGGCGTCCTGGTGCGAGCCGGAAAAGGCCGCGAATACCAGCGCCCCGCCGTAGGGCTGCCGGGCGTGGACTTTCATTTTTGTGACTTTTTCATAAATCCGGCAGATTTGAGGCATATCGGAAAAATCGAGGCCCGGGTCGATCCCGTGGGTGTACATGTTGAGGGCCACGGTCACGAGGTCCACATTGCCGGTCCGTTCTCCGTTTCCGAAGAGCGTCCCTTCCACCCGGTCGGCGCCTGCCAGGAGCGCCAGCTCCGTATCGGCCACGGCCGTCCCCCTGTCGTTGTGGGGATGGAGCGAGAGAACCACGTTTTCCCTGTATTTGAGGTTGTCGCTCATATATTCGATCTGATTTGCGTAGACATGAGGCATGGAATGGGCCACGGTGACCGGAAGATTGATGATGGCCTTTCGGTCGGGGGTCGGCTGCCATACGTCGAGAACCGCGTTGCAGACGTCGAGAGCAAAGGGCGTTTCCGTTCCCGTGAAGCTTTCGGGGGAATATTGGAAACGGATATCGGATTGCAGATGTTTTGTATGCTCCTTGAGATAGCGGGCGCCATTGACGGCAATTTCGGCGATTTCCCCCTTGGAGGCCTTGAAGACCTGCTCTCGCTGGGCTCTTGACGTGGAGTTGTACAGATGGATGATGACCTTGTGGACGCCCTCTATGGCGTCGATGGTCTTTTGCATAATGTTCTCCCGGGCCTGGGTCAGCACCTGCACCGTGACGTCCCGGGGAATCCGTCCTTCATCAATCAGCGTACGCAGAAAACGGTATTCCGTTTCCGAAGCCGCGGGGAATCCCACTTCGATTTCCTTGAAGCCCATACGAACCAGGAGGTCGAAAAATTCCAGTTTTTCCTGCAGATTCATGGGGATGATCAGAGACTGGTTGCCGTCCCGGAGGTCAACGCTGCACCAAAGGGGCGCTTTTTCGATGTGATCTTTGGCCGCCCATTTCATCTCCGGGCGGGGGACGGGATAATAACAGATTTTGTACTTGTCGGCTTGATACACGGCGGTACCTCCTGAAAATTGGGGTTGGTTTACCGGGGATTCTGACTCCGGACGGCGTTCCGGCCTGTCGTCGTCCGATAAAAAAAGCAGCCTGGTTAGGCTGCTTTCAATGAATTTCCTGTGTGAACAGCGACGGACGCTTGCTACATCCGGGCGCTATGGCATGACTTCAGGAGTTCCGCTTTCCTAACACATCGACGCATGATAAAATCTATTGCCTGGCTAAGGAGCAATAGGGCGAGGATATGGAGGTTAAGAAGCAGATGATTCGTATGCATTGGATCTCCCGAACGTGATTTGAAACGATCTGAAAATAAAATTGAAATTTATAGCACTTAGTATACACCAAAAGGACAAAATTTGCAAGCTTTTTTTTGCTCTCCGGATTCTCTCCCGGATTTTTCCGGATTTTTCTTTAATTCCAGCTTTCTCCCACGAGCTTTCCGTTCTGATATTTCTTGATGTTGTCCACGGAGCCGTCGGATTGATAGCGCTTCCATTCGCCGTCTTTTTTCCAGCCTTTGTAATTTCCCTCTTCGAGCACGTTGCCGTTGTCCCAGAAAATTTTCCAGTTGCCGGTGCCGCCGGGGAAGGCCGATTTGTGAATGACCCTGCCGTTCCGGTCGTAGGATACGAGGGAGGCGATGTTGCCGTTGCTGTAGCTCTGGATGTTTTTTACGAGGCCGTCTTCGTAGTAGAGGTAGGAATCCCCGTGCAGTTTGCCGTTTTTATAGAGATAGACCATATTGGGCTTTCCCTTGGAATACCAGATTTCCTCCCCGTCCAATACGCCTTTCACATAGGTCTCGCTGTATTCGATGACGTTGCCGATGTAGGCCGTAAAAACCCCCGTATAGGGTTCTTCTTCCCCCTTGACGTAGACGATGTCATTGATCGTGTCTTTGTTGGAGAAATCCAGATTCCGGTTGCCGGGGGGCGGCGTGACTTTCCTGTCGGGTACTCTGACCGCGGGACCCGAAGCGACAGGCGGCGTCTGGGGCGCCGGGGGTTCTGTCACAACCGGCTGGATCGGTTGCGCCTGTGTCGTCTCGCTTGCCCTGGCGGGCGCTGCGCCCGCATCCGCAGGTTTTGCGGCGGAATTTCCCCCGTTTTTCAAAATGTCGTTTTGCGAATCGGCGGGATCGATTTCGATTTTCACGGGAATCAACTCAAACGGCGTATCGGCAGCTTTCGGTTGCGCCGCCCCCTTGGCGTCTTCCGCGGTTTTCCCGCCCTGGATCACGATATCTTCTTCGACGATCCCCTGTCCGGCTGGAATGCCGGGAGTTTTGGTTCCCGTTACGGTATTGTTGGGCAAAAGCGGCGGAATCTCCCGGATTTTTCCCTTGGAGGCCGCGACGCGCACGGTGGCCGCCGCCAATAGAAAGAAGAGGACTGGAACTTTTTTGGAATTCATGGTTATCTCCCTGCATGAAGCTATGTTTGTCGGTTATTTTGTATAATTGGGCGCTTCCTTGGTGATCACGATGTCGTGGGGATGGCTTTCCTTGAGGCCCGCCCCCGTGATCTTGACGAAGCGTCCTTTCGTCTGCAAATCCGGGATTGTGGCGGTGCCGCAGTAGCCCATTCCGGCCCGGAGTCCGCCGCAGAGTTGAAATACCACGTCTTTGAGACTTCCCCGGAAAGCGATGCAGCCTTCAATGCCTTCCGGCACCAATTTTTGGGCGTCGTTCTGGAAATACCGGTCTTTGCTGCCCCGTTTCATGGCCGCGATGGAACCCATGCCGACATAGATTTTGTACTTTCTTCCTTCGAGAAAAATCTCCTCTCCGGGGGCTTCGGCCGTCCCTGCCAGAAGGCCGCCCAGCATGACGCAGTCCGCGCCGCAGGCGAGCGCCTTGGCGATGTCTCCCGAGAATTTGATGCCGCCGTCGGCGATGATCCGGACCTTTTTCCCCCGGCAGGCCTCGTAGACGTCATAGACCGCCGTCAGTTGCGGTACGCCCACGCCGGCCACAACCCGGGTCGTACAGATGGACCCGGGGCCGATCCCGACTTTGACGGCGTCCACTCCCGCCTCGATGAGGTCCAGGGCCGCTTCCCCGGTGACAATGTTGCCGCCGATCAGGTTGAGCTCGGGCCAAGCGTTTCTTATTTCCTTGATCCGCCGGAGTACCCCCTCCGAATGACCGTGGGCCGAATCCACGGTGATAACGTCGACGCCCGCTTTGATGAGCGCCTCGACGCGGTCCATGGTGTCGGCGCCCACGCCTACGGCCGCCCCCACCCGGAGCGTACCGTGGGTATCCTTGCAAGCGTTGGGATATTCGACGAGATTGTCGATGTCTTTTATGGTGATGAGTCCTTTCAGGTAGCCTTTTTCATCGGTGATCGGCAATTTTTCGATCCGATGCGCCAGCAGGATCTCCTTGGCCTGGTCCAGGGTCGTTCCGATGGGGGCCGTGACGAGATTGTTCTTGGTCATGACTTCACCCACGGGCTGGGTCATGTCCCTGTGATACTTGATATCCCGGTTCGTGATGATCCCGATGAGCTTTCCGTCTCCGTTGATCACGGGAAGTCCGGATATTTTGTAGCGCTTCATCAGGGCTTCGGCGTTTCCCACGGTATTGTCAATGGAAAGGGTCACGGGATTTTTGATCATACCGCTTTCGATTCTCTTGACCCGGTCCACTTCCGAGGCCTGGTCCGTGATGGACATATTCTTATGGATGAAGCCCAGCCCCCCCTGACGGGCAAGGGCGATGGCCAGGTCCGACTCGGTGACCGTATCCATAGCGGCGCTGACGATGGGAATGTTCAGGGTAATTTCTTCGGTAAGGTTCGTTTTCAGCGCGACATCCTGGGGCAATACGGAAGACCTGCCGGGCACAAGCAGGACGTCGTCAAACGTGATGGCTTCTTTGATGATTTTTTGCTCCATAACAACTCCTTTTGCGGTGATTCTCGACTCTACAATTCTCTGATTCTCCGATTCTTTGATTTTTCAACTCATTAAACGGATCGATGCCGCCCGGAGGCGGGGATTCTATTTCTGATAGACATCCAGTTTCGGGTAGGGAATTTCGATATGATTTTCTTCCAAAGCTTTTTTGATGGTTTCATTACAGTCATAATAGACGTTCCAGTAATCCTTGTTGTTGACCCACACCCGGAACACGAAGCTGACGGAACTGTCGTTGAGGGAAAGAAGGCGGATCGTGTTTGTTCTGTCGGGAAGCTTTAAAATCAGCGGATGTTCGGCAGCCACTTTCCCGAGAATGTCTTTGACCTGATCCACAGGGGCGTCGTAGGCGACGTTGAATGTCAGATCCAGCCGCCGCACGGGGTTCTGGGAAAAATTGACGATGGTCGAATGAGCCAGCTGGCCGTTGGGCACGACGATATTTTTGTTGTCCGCCGTGGTCAGGATCGTATGCAGGATGAATATCTGGTCCACGACCCCTTCCACGCCCGCGGTATTGGAAATATAATCTCCCTTGGCGAAGGGTTTGAAAATCAGGATCAGCACCCCTCCCGCGAGGTCGCTGAGGCTTCCCTGCAGGGCGAGACCCACGGCGAGACCGGCGGTGCCAAGAAGCGCCATCAGAGACGTCGCCCGGATTCCCAGAACGCCGATGGTCAGGAAGAACAGGACGATATAGAGAAAATGCTTTAAAAAAGACTGGGCAAAACTTGCTAACAGAGGGTCTGTTCCTCTGATTTTCATGATTTTTTCAAAACTTTTGCAAATGAGTTGGATGATTTTTCTCCCTGCAAAGATCAAGATGACGACGAGAATGACTTTTACGAGAAAGGATGGGAGTGCGGAAAAGATGTAACTCAGCCAGGACCGCGCCGAATTTTCCATGACTTTCAAGTCGTTCATAAGTGTGCCTCCTTTAAAGAAATGTCGGCCATTACAGGGATTGTCCGCGGGATGACCCGCTTCCCGATAAAAAACCGCCGAGACTGTTTTCAATATTATAAACTATTTTTCCCCTTTGCACAAGTCCCCCGGCAGAAAAATTTTCCGGATATACGATCTTTTTTTCTTGACAGCAGCGTAAAATATTCATGCTTTTCCGGTCAATCTGAAAGTTTGTCTTGACTTTTTTTTCAAATGGGGTAAAATGTTCCTGAATAGTGAAATTTGTCCGACCTATATTCAGAAAAAGGAGGAAGTCCTTGGAACATCTGAAAGCCATTGCGGCCATCATCGTATTTCTCGTTACGTTTTACGGCATTATATTTACAAAGATTCCCAAGTCTCTGACGGCGGTAGCCGGGGCCTGCCTGATGGTCCTGATCCGGATGCTGACCCAGGAGGAAGCGCTTGCCACCATCGCGGCCAATTTTGAAATCCTGCTGCTTCTGATGGGGATGATGATGGTGGTGGAAATCATGTCCGAGAGCGGCATTTTTCAATGGCTGGCCATCCGGGTCGCCCAAATCGCCCGGGGGGAGCCCGTCGTGATCCTGGCGCTCCTGTCGTTGGTGACGGCGGTCTGCTCGGCTTTTCTGGACAATGTGACGACGATTCTTCTGATGCTGCCCATATCGATCCTCCTGGCCAAACGGCTGAAGATCGACGCGATTCCCTTTACGCTCTTTCCGGTCTTTGCCTGCAATATCGGAGGGACGGCCACCATGATCGGCGATCCGCCCAATTTGATCATATCGGCGGCGGGAAACCTGCGCTTCAACGATTTTCTTGTCCATGCGGCGCCGGTGGTGCTGGTGAATCTGGCGGTACTGATCCTGACGGCCTGGTTTTTATTCCGGAAGAAACTCCGGGTCTCGGCGGAACTGAAAGCGGGTATTATGGACCTTGAGCCCGGTCGAAGCATTACGGACCGGGGACTCATGATCAAGTCCATCGTGTTGTTTTCGGTGATCCTCGCGGGCTTTGTGACGAATTATGTGACGAATCTCGGCCTGGCGGTTATCGCCATCGGCTGTTCCGTGCTGCTCCTGCTCTGGAGCAATAAATCTCCCGTGGAGATCTATCAGAAGATCGAATGGGATACGCTTTTTTTCTTCGGAGGACTCTTCGTGGTGATTGACGGTCTGGCGAAAACGGGACTGATCGCTCTCGCCGGAAAGGCTCTCGTGGAGATTACCGCCGGAAACGCCAAGACGACAGCCTATCTGATCGTGATCCTGTCGGCCTTCCTTTCTCCCGTGGTGGGCGCCGTGCCCTACGCCATTTCTTTTTCAAAAGTTGTGGCGGGCATGGAGCAAAGTATGGGGGAGAGTCCCGTATTGTGGTGGGCCCTTGTGCTCGGCGCCTGTCTCGGGGGAAATCTCACGTCCATCGGCGCGGCGGCCAATATTGTGGCGACGTCCATCGCCGAAAAATCAAACGTCAAAATCAGCTTTCCACTGTTTCTCAAATACGGCGCCCTCATTGTGGCGGAATCGGTGATTCTCTCGCTGCTGTACCTGTTCCTGCGGTACTGAGCCCAAAGTATACTGACGCGCGAAGCCGCGCGGAACATTTCATCCGGAGGTAAAATATGAAACTATCCAGCTATCTGAACCCCAAATTTATCGTAACGGAGCTTGAAGCGGGGAATATCAAGGAGGCCATTGCCCTCTTGATCGAGAATATGGCCCGCCATTCGACAAAAATCGCTGAAAATGAAGCGGAACTGACCGAGACGACCCTGCGCAGGGAAAACGAAATTTCCACCTGCGTCGGAAACGGCATCGCGATCCCCCATGGCAGGATTCCCAATTTCGAGGACCTCATGGTTGCGGTGGGCGTATTGAAAGCGCCCGTTGAGATGGAGATCGCCTCTTCGGGGAAAAAAGACCGGGTCAAGCTGGTTTTTCTGATCCTGAGCGACGTCTTGAAAAATAAAAATATATTGAAACTCATGAGCGGCGTATCGAAATTGGCGTTACAGCACCCGGAGACGCTGCATAAACTCAAGGAGGAGACGAACCCCAAAGAAATCG
>JAISST010000138.1 GCA_031272945.1 Fusobacteriaceae bacterium | reverse complement strand
GTCAGTTGATCTCGCCGCGGCCCCCTTCCGGCTCCGGGAGGACCGGATGATCCTTATGGAAAGGCTGCTGTGGCTGCGTCCTCTGGAAATTTCGACGCCGGCGCCGCTGGTTACCGTTTGGCGCGGAAAAAACATCGCGGTCCATGAGACAAATGTCGAAAAAGGACTCGCGCTCTTTGCCGGGGAAGCGAAAGGAGCGGAGGAACTCTTCAAAATTCCCTGTCCTCGCTGCCGGAGCGCCTATGAAGCGCGGGAATTCACGAAAATCCGAAAGACGGTCCGACCGGGGGAGGATCTTGTGATCAAAGGCCTCGGTTGGATTGAAGTCCGCAGGGGACCAGTGCTGTTGGAACTCTGCCTGCCCCGGGCGGCGGAAGTTGTTATCCGGGAATCGTTGTTGCAAGGAGGAAGGGACAATGGCCGGAAATGAGGAAAGAAACGATTCCCGTTGGGATTTCGGCGTAGCCGTCATACAGCACAGCCTGTATGTCGTGGCGGTGGCTTTGATTCTTGCGATTATTGTCGTTCAGATCATCCGGAATATCACCGACGTGCGGGAGCAGGAAAGGGCCGAGGAGACCTTGAAACGCCTGAGAGAAATCAGGCTGGCCCTGGAGCTCTTTTATCAGAAGACGCAGACCTACCCCGATTTGACGAGAGAAGGGGCCGCCGATGATCTGAGGATCCTGGATTATCATGACAAAGACGGCAATCTCATTTCTTTCGCGGCCCTTTACGGCAGTACAAAGCTTGCCGAAACGCCGGGAAACGAGCGGATCAACCCGAGCAACGCCGTCCGGAATGTTACGGATTTTAAAAACGCCGGATTGAACGGCGGCTGGAATTATAATTATACGGAAAGAACCGGAGAAATCCACGCCAATTTACCCCACGACGTCTATTCACAGCAGATCGAATGGGAAGAATATTAGGGAGAACATCCATGAAATACGACATCATCGTTATGGGCGGCGGGCAGGCGGGCATATTCGCCGCCCGGGAAGCCCTGGAGAAAAATCCGCGTCTGAAAATACTGGTGATCGATAAGGGAAAAATGCTGAAGGAACGCGTCTGTCCGAAAGAATTGACCGGGAAGTGCGTCAATTGCCCCGTTTGCGCCATTATCCACGGGATTTCCGGCGCGGGGGCTTTTTCCGATTCCAAATTCAACATGGACTACCGGGTGGGAGGAGACGTCCACACGATTGTGGGGAAAGAACGGGTCAACGAGATGATCGCCTATGTGGTCGGGATTTACAAAAAATACGGCTTTGAGGAAAAACCCAGCGGCGAGCGTTACAACAAGACCATGCTGGAGATCAAGCGAAAGTGCATCGAGCACGGGGTCCAACTGGTGGATACGCCTACGATGCATCTGGGAACCGACGGCTCCCGCAGGCTGTACGCAAGGCTGATTGACGATCTTCTGAAAAAGGGAATCGAATTTCGCACGGAACGCTGCCTCCTTGACCTGGTGCTGAAAGACGGCGCCATCCGGGGACTCACGGTTCAACATAAAGACAAGATTGAAGAATACCGGAGCGATCATGTGATCCTGGCCCTGGGAAGAAGCGGCGCCTGGAAAGTCATGGACCTCTGCAAAAAATACGACATCCCTTATGAAAACGGCGCCGTCGATATCGGCGTCCGGGCGGAAATCCCCGATATCGTCATGAAAGAGATCAACGAGAATTTTTATGAGGCCAAGATGATCTATTATTCCCGCAACTATAAGGATAAAATGCGGACGTTCTGCAGCAATCCCAGCGGGTTTATCGCGGCGGAAAAATATGAGGACGACGTGATCCTTGCCAACGGTCACGCCTTTAAGGATAAAAAATCCCAAAATACGAATCTGGCGCTGCTCTGTACAAAAACGTTCACGGAACCCTTCAAACAACCTTTCGAATACGCCACGGCCATCGCGCGGATGGCTTCCATGCTTACGGGCGGAAAGCTTCTGGTGCAGTCTTACGCGGATCTGAAAGGGGGTCGGCGGTCTACGGACGAGAAGCTTTCCCGGCTCAACATCGTCCCGACGACGGAGGACTATGTGGCCGGAGACATCGCTCTGGCCTGCCCGAAGCGAATCCTGGACAACATCATCGAGTTTATCGAAGTCCATGACAAAATCACCCCGGGCTTCGCCTCGGGCGATTTGTTGCTCTATTTCCCCGAAATCAAATTCCGCTCGACTCGGGTGGAAATCCAACCCAATATGGAGACAAGAGTCCGGGGGCTCTACGCGGCGGGAGACAGTTCCGGCTACGGCAGCGGTCTCAACATCGCGGCGGTCATGGGAATCCTGGCGGCAAGGGACATTTTGGCAAAAATATAATCGGGGCGGACGCACAGGTCTGCCCCTACGAGGGTTCCTCTTTTAATTTTTCATCCAGATATTGCAGGGCGGTTTCCGCCATTTTTTTATATTTTTCTTTTTTGTTGCGGATCGGCGGATCGGGCGTCCGCATAACGCCGAAATTGGGCCCCATGGGCTGCAAATTTTCATTTTCCGTCGTAATGTACCGGACGAGAGCACCTATGGCGCTTCTGTCGTCGAGGATAAAAGGCGATTGCCCCAGGATTTGCCTGGCCATATTGATTCCCGCCAGAGCACCTGTGGCAACGGCCGCCACATACCCCTCGCCCGCGGTCAACTGCCCCGCGAAATAGACTTTGTCCCGGTTTTTGAGCCGGAGGGTCGCGTTCAAAAGACGGGAGGAATCAATAAACGTATTCCGGTGCATGACGCCATAGCGGACAAATTCCGCGTTCCGCAGCGCCGGAATCATGGAAAACACCCGTTTCTGTTCGCCCCATTTGAGATTGGTCTGAAACCCCACCATGTTGTAGAGTTTTCCTTCGAGGTCGTCCCGCCGCAATTGCACGACGGCGTAATCCTCTTTTCCCGTCCGGGGGTTCACGAGCCCTTTGGGCTTCAAGGGTCCGAATACCAGCGTCCTTTCTCCTGTATCGGCGATCTTTTCCACAGGCATGCAGGCGTCAAAGAGTTTTTCCTTTTCGAAATACTTTTTCGGCGCCCGCTCCGCCCGGATCAGTTCCCCGTAAAAGGCCTGGTATTCCTCTTTCGTAAGGGGGCAATTGATGTAGGCGCCGTCTCCTTGTTCATAGCGGGACTGCAAATAAGAAAATTCCGGATCGATGGACTCAAAGGTCACTATGGGCGCGGAAGCGTCATAAAAATAAAGATAGTCCCCCGCAGTGAGATTTCGAATGCTCTCGGAAAGCGCGGCGGAAGTCAGCGGCCCCGTCGCCAGCAAAATATATCGGTCTTCCGGAATTTCCGTCAGCTCTGTCGGAACGATTTCAATGAGCGCCATATTCCGCAGCGTTTCGGTAATATCCCGGGAAAAGCGCTCCCTGTCCACGGCCAGGGCCTGTCCCGCCGGCGCGCGGTTTTTGTCCGCCATCCGGATCACCAGGGAATCCAGTCGACGCAATTCTTCCTTCATCAGGCCCGAGGCGTTTGTGAGGGCGTCGCTCCCGAGGGAATTGCTGCATACGAGTTCCGCGAAATCGGGCGAATGATGGGCGGGGGTAAATTTTTCCGGTTTCATTTCCACAAGCCGGACCGGGATCCCGCGCTTTGCCAGCTGCCAGGCCGCTTCGCAGCCCGCTAGGCCCGCGCCCGCCACGATGACGGCATCTATCCGTTCTTTCATGATGATTTCTTCTTTTTGGTCGGGGCGGCCTTCTTGGGTTGGTCTATTTTCTTGATGTTCTTGCAGTCGGGATATCCGCTGCAGGCCAAAAATTTACCCCAGCGTCCTCGCATGATTTTGAAGGGTCTTCCGCATTTTTCACAGACGCCCGCGGTAGCAAGAATCGCGTCGTCTTCCGCTTTGAGCTTGTCAAGGAAACGCTTCAGCTTCACCACGCCGTTTTCGACGGTCTCCGTCCCGCTTGCCAGCATTTTCCGCACTTCGGGCGGCAGGGGCTGGCGAATCTGATCTTCGGCGAAACGCTCGCTTTCGAGGTAGCTGCCGAAGCGTCCGAGTTTTAAAAGAAAACGCGCGCCTTCGTCCGTGAAGACGTCGGTGGGCCTGCCTTTTCTTATTTTTTCCCGTTCTGCAACGGCTTCTTTCACAAAAATCTCTCCGTTTTTAATGTCCTCGGCGGGAATATCCACGCCCCGCAGAGAGATTTTGGCGTCGCAGGGCTTCGCTTCGTCGGGGCAGCCGAGATAACGTCCGTACCGGCCGCTTTTGAGGATCATCTTTCCCGCGCCGCAGGGGCAGTCCACATCGGAATATACAGTTTTCGCGCTCTCTTCTTCGACAACGCTGGCAAACTTGTCAATATCCTGGGACAGTTCCTTGTTGAATTCCGAAAGAACCTTGACCCAATCTTTCTCTCCTTCGGAGATCTGATCAAGCTCCGTCTCCATTTCGGCGGTGAATTTGATATTCATGATATTGGGAAAATTGTCGTCCAGTTTTTCTTTGACCTCGTAGCCCAGCGATGTGGGCGCAAGGCTTTTCCCCGAATTGATTTCCACATATTCCCTTTTTTTCAGGGTGTCGATAATCGAGGCGTAGGTGGAAGGACGGCCGATTCCCTCGGATTCCAGTTTTTTTACGAGAGAGGATTCCGTCAGCCGCGCGGGGGGCTTTGTATAATCTTCTTTGATCTGGAGTTTTTCCAGACGCAGCTTCTCTCCCTTTTCAATGTCCGGAAATTCACCCAAGGGAAGTTCCTCCTCATCCTTGAATACTTTGTAATAGCCGTCAAAAGTGATTTTATTCATGGCGCCGCGGAACTGCCAGGCGTCTTTTTCCGTAATCAGCTCAAACTGGTCGTATTTCATGGGCGCCAACTGGGAGATCAGGAAACGTTCCCAGATCAAACGGTAGAGTTTTTCCTGGTCCTTTTCAAGAAATTTGGCGATGCTCTCGGGCGTCAGGGAAATATCCGTGGGGCGGATGCCTTCGTGGGCATCCTGGATGTTCTGCCCGTCTTTGGCCTTGGCTTCCCGGGCATGCCCCACATACGCTTTCCCGTATTGCTGCAATATCCAATTTTTAGCCATTTCCTTCGCTTCTTCGGAAATTCTGGTCGAGTCTGTTCGCATATAGGTAATGAGACCCTTCTGGCTGCCGTGGATCGTAATCCCCTCGTAGAGTCCCTGGGCGACGCGCATGGTACGCGAAGGGGAAAACCCCAGATAAGAGGACGCCAGTTGCTGCAGCGTGCTTGTTTTCAAGGGGAGCGGCGGATTCTTCGTGCGGCTCGTGATTTTTGCTTCAATGACCTCAAAGGATTTCTTTTCTTCCTTTTGAATATCCTTCACGATTTTTTCGTCGGTAACCCGGTCGATTTTTTCCCGGTTCACCTTGTACAGATTCAGAAGGAGTCCGTGGTCAAACTGCCCCTTGATTTCCCAAAAACGGACCGGCACAAAATTCTTGATCGTATCCTCAAGGTCGCAGATGATTTTGAGCGCCACAGATTGCACCCTTCCGGCGCTTGTCTTGGACGAAACGCTCTTCCATAAAAACGGGCTGATGCCGTATCCGACGAGCCTGTCCAGAATTCTGCGGGCCTGCTGGGCGTTTACTTTGTCCATATCGATTTTTCTCGGTTTTTTGATGGAATTGCGGATGGCGCTCTCGGTGATCTCATTGAATTCGATCCTGTTTTTGTCGTTGACCGGCAGTTTCAACAAATCGGAAATGTGCCATGCGATGGCTTCCCCTTCCCGGTCCGGATCGGAGGCAAGATAGACTTTATCGGCTTTTTTGGCAAGATTGCGCAACAGCTTCAACGTCTCCCCTTTTCCTTTGATCGTCCCGTAGGAGGGTTTGAAATTGTCTTCGACGTCGACGCCGAGTCTGCTTTTTGGCAGATCCCGCACGTGCCCGTTGGACGCGACCACCTTGAAATCATCCCCGAGTATCTTCTCTATGGTCTTGGCCTTGGCCGGCGATTCCACGATTACCAGATTTTTCTTCTCCATTTGTTTCCTCCTGCTCCTTTCATTTTATTTCCATGTTTTTCACAGTTGTTCTCAGTTTTTTCGCCGGTATTTGCCTCCGGCAATACTCATAATCGCGTGCTTGATCTCGAGATCCATCAAAACCGATAGAAGGTCGGAGGTCTTATATCCCGTGGAAATGATCAACTCGTCGATGCTTTTTTCCTTCACAAGCTCCTGATAGATCCGGGATTCCTGCTCCGTCATCCGGGGCAGCATGTAATTTCCCGCTTTGCTGTCCCAGCCGTATTCGTCGAGAATATCGGCGGCGGAGGTGATCAGTTTGCCCTGGGATCTCTTGATAATGTTGTTGCAGCCCTCGGAAGACGGAGAAAAAATATCGCCGGGAACCACGAAAACATCCCGGTTTTCCTCCAGGGCAATTCCCGCGGTGATGAGACTTCCGCCGGTTTCCTGGCTTTCGACGATGACGACGCCCCGGGAAAGACCCACGATGATCCGGTTGCGCAGGGGAAAATTGTAGTTGGTCGGCTCCGTGCCCAAAGGAAATTCGCTGAGGAGCAGACCTTTTTCCGCGATTTTCTCATACAATCTCTTGTTGATCCGGGGGTAGACGATGTCGAGGCCGTTACCGAGCACCGCCACGGTTTCCCCGTTTTTCTCCAGCGTGCGCTTATGACAGGTCGTATCAATCCCGAGAGCCAGTCCGCTCACGGTGACAATGCCGCTGTCCACAAGGCCTTCCGTGATTTTCTCGCAGGCCATGACGCCGTAGGCCGTGGCCTTTCTGGTACCGACAATCCCTATTTTTCTCTTTTTCAGAAGTTTGATATTTCCTCTGTAATATAAAAATACCGGCGGTTGACTGATGTTTTTCAAGTCTTCCGGATAATCTTCGTCGGTGAGATTGATTACCTTCACCTTGTTTTTTATGAGTAAGGCAACTTCCCTGTCAAATTCCTCTTTGAAGGCGTTCCCGTCTGATTCTCGCAATTTGCGGATTTCAGTATCTTCCATCTTGAAATATTTGCGCAAATACACATCATCCAACAAAAGGACTTCCGAAAAATTTTTGACGTTTTTCATCAAGGAACGAATGATAAAATCCCTTATCCCCAATACCCGCAGTTTGTACCAGTTCACATTTACCTCCCATCATTTTGATTTTATGAAATACTGTATGGAACAATTTTTGCTAATTCAGCTTTGCCGTCACTTTAGAGAGCATATCATTGATCCCTTTAGAGGAAGGGAAGGCCCTTTTGCCGTTTAAAAGCGTCTCATAAGCGCCGACGTAGTCTTCTATCTCGATATAGATGCCGCCGATCCCCAGATAGACGGATTCGTCTTTTCGATAATTCAGGTAGTTGTTCAAATCGGAAATGGCGTTGGAATAGTTTTTGAGCGCCCGATGGGCAAGTCCTCTGCCCAGCCAGGCTTCGGGCATATTGGATCTGTTTTCCAGCAACTGGTCGTAATAGTCCACGGCCGTCTGGAAATTGCCCGTCAAGCGGGCGGTCGTAGCCGCTCCGAAGAGATTGGGCATATAGGACGCCCCTTTCGAAAACACTTTGAAGGCTTTCTCATATTTTCCAAGCATAAAGTATTCGTTTCCCAGCATGAAGATCAGATTGACGTCCCTGCCGACGGAATTCAAGTACTGCTCCAGGGCCTGGTCAAATCCCGCGATTTTTCCGTTCGTATCAATATTGATCAATTCGTAATTCCGGAATTCCTGGATATAGCGGGAGGATTCTCCTTCGACCGTCGCGGCTTTGGGCGCTTCCTGAGGCGCCTGCAATATTTTTTTTGTCTCCGTGATGTTCCGGGTCGTCCGCCCTTGGGTCACATTCCGGGAAAAAGGCCAATTCCGGAATCCGGCGGACAAGACGCCGCAGCCCAAAACAAGTCCGATTCCCGCAATGATTTTGATCCGCATTTCACTCCTCCGGTGGAAAATCCGGGTAATGTAAAAACAATTCCCGTATCCGATTCTTTATTCAGCTTTATTATAAGCTATTTTCAAATTATTTGTCAATGTTAATTTTTGGGTTGTACTTGCGGACGGCTTCAATATGGGGTATAATGGATTGGGGATCTATAAAAAAAATCATAACGGAGGAACGGATCATGAAAGACATTGCAAAAAAAGGATTGGGCACCCGGAGCATCCACGGCGGCCAGATGAAGCCCAACGCCTTTGGCGCTCTGGCTACGCCGATTTTTCAGACATCGACCTTTACATTCGGGACCGCGGAACAGGCAAGGCGTTGTTTCGCGTTGGAAGAAGCGGGTTATGTGTACAGCCGGGCAGGCAATCCCACGCTGACCGTAGCGGAGGAGAAAATTGCCCTTCTGGAACAGGGGGAAGCGGCTCTGGCCACATCTTCGGGAATGGGGGCCATTTCCTCCGTTCTCTGGACGTTTTTGAGCGCCGGAGACCACGTAATTTCCGACAAAACCCTCTACGGCTGCACTTTCGAATTATTGAACCACCACATGAAGCGGTTCGGCGTTGAGGTGAGCTTTGTGGATTCCGCGGATCCGGAGGCCGTGAAAAACGCGTTGCGCCCGGAAACGAGGATTATTTATCTCGAATCGCCCGCCAATCCCAATCTGAAAGTGGTGGATCTCGCCGAAATCGCCCGGCTCGGTCATGAGAACGGAAACACGCTGACCGTTGTGGACAACACCTTCGCGACGCCCTACGCCCAGACGCCGCTTACCTTGGGTTGCGACATCGTCGTACATTCCGCGACAAAATACATCAACGGCCACGGGGACCTCCTGGCCGGCTTTGTGGTCGGGAAAAAAGAACTTGTGGACCAGGTGCGGGTCATCGGTCTCAAAGATATGACAGGCGCCGTACTTCCGCCGATGGAAGCGTATCTGATCATCCGCGGCCTGAAGACATTTGAAATCCGTATGGAAAGAATCTGCGCGACGGCCATGAAAGTGGCGGAATATCTGTCGCGGCATCCCAAGGTGGACGTGGTGCATTATCCGGGGCTCCCTTCCCATCCGGGCTACGCCATCGCCAAAAAGCAAATGCGCTCTTTCGGACCCATGATGGGCTTCGAGCTCAAAGGCGGACTTGAGGCGGGGAAAAAGCTGCTGGATTCCGTGGAGCTCTGCGCCCTGGCCGTAAGTCTCGGCGACGCCGAAACGCTGATCCAGCATCCGGCTTCGATGACCCACGCGACCTATACGCCGGAGGAACGGAAGGCGGCCGATATCGCGGAAGGTCTCATCCGGCTTTCCGTGGGGCTCGAAAACGCCGAAGACATTATCGCCGATCTTGAGCAGGCGCTGTCCAAGGTATAAAAAACGCCGGCCCTGTGTTTCCTCACAGGGCCGACTTGTTATTTTTGGCTTTTGTTTTGATTTTTTCCGGTTCAGCGGATCCTTCGCTCCCGGGATGAGGGAATTCCCAACTCTTCCCTGTATTTGGCGATAGCCCGCCGGGAAATGTTCATTTTGCATTCTTTCGCGATGGCATCCCGGATATCATTGTCGGAAACAGGGCTTTCCCTGTCCTCATTCCGGATCAGATCCTCAATGGCCTTTTTAATCCCGATGGACTTGCAGTTTCTCTTCAGCAGAGACTTGATGGAGATGGTCCCGTAGGGGGTATGGATGTACTTGTCTTTGATGGCGCGCGATACCGTGGATTGATGCATATCGAGCTCCCTGGCTACATCCCGCAGCACCAGATCCTTCAGGTTGTCCCGCCCTTCAAAAAAGTAGCGGCTCTGTTTTGCGGCCAGGATGTTTAAGATACGCTCCAGCGTCTCATAGCGCTTCTCGACGGCCTTGATCAAATACATGGCCCGCTGCAGGTTCCTTTTTTCCAGGGAAGAATTGCAGGGATAATTTGTGTTGATCCGGATTTTGGGCATGGCGTCCTGGTTGAGAGATACGGTGAGCCCGCCGTCATTGATTTCAATCTTGCCTTCGGGGACGACGTACTTGTCGTCTTTTTCCACAAGGAAGCCTCTGGCAGGAATGGGATTCAACGTCCGTATGACGCGCAAAGCCTCGAGCACGTCCTCTTCCCGTATTTTGAGCTTGTCGGCGATGTAGGCGTATTTTCCGTATCCCAGATCTTCCCAGAACAAGTCGATGATGCTGTAAATATATCCCGACGTAATATTCCTGGCCCGCAGCTGGATTTTCAGGCATTCTTTTACATTTTCAGCGCCGACGCCCACGGGGTCCATCGTGTGGATGATTTCCAGCGCCTTGTGCAGTTTTTCCCGCTTGATCTTCAATTCCCGGATCAGATTCTCCTTGCTCACAATAAGATATCCCCGGTTATCAAGGTTGTTCAGGATGTAACGGCAGATTTGCTCGATTTCCGCGGGGATCTGGAATGTGGAGAGTTGATTTTCAAGGTAGTCGAAGAAATTCTCTTTTTCTGTGGCCATCTCGAGATAGGAGAAACTCTCACCGCCTCCCGAGGGTTCGCTTGGCCCCACATATGACACCTCGATGGCGTCGTTTGTAAGGCGTTCTTTTTCGATAAATTCCGAAAGACAGACAACCGGCATCTGCAAAATCTCCATGCTGACCTTCATTTCCTGGGTCAGAATAAGCTTTTGTTCCTGTTTCAAATTTAAGTTCATTTCCATGTCAATCACCTGTTCCAAAATAAGACAAATGTCACAATTAAACTACAAAAAGTTTTCTCACTGTATCCATTTTACTACATTTTTTGAAAAAAAGCAAGGGGTCAAAGCGAATTTTATCGGCCAAAAGAAAAATCCTTCCCGAAGGAAGGAGGAATTTTCGCATAGTTGCGTTTCTTATTCAAAACGTGTATTCTTTGGGGGGATTTCCGGAAAAATCGTAAAATACCGCGCGGACCTCGTCGAGATAGAAGATCTCCAGCGTGGGGCTGGCGCTGTTTTTGTAAATGGTGCGCACCAGAGGCGCGTGTTCCAGAATTTTATCTTTTATGCCGATGTCGGAGGAAAACACAGCCTTGCCGCTCACCCGCACCCATCTCGCCTGGGGGGAGGCGGAACAAATCTGCACATAGGGGTTTTTTACGAGTTCCTTGTAAACGGTTTTGTCGTTCCCCGTACAAAAATACAATTTCCCGCCCTGCTCCAGCATATACTGGAATGGACGCACGCTGGGTCTGCCATCCAATCCGACCGTCGCGAAAAACTGAATCGGATTATCTGTAAAAAATTGGATTACCTCGTTCATAATACTTTGACCTCCTGAAATAGTAACCGGAAAATGAAAATTGTGAACTTGCGTATCTTTACAGAAAAATGATATTGCAGTGGTATGCCGGAATTCTGTCAGTTGTGAAAATAGGGGGATGCGGAAAGAAAAGGGACAATGACGCCGGTTGCCAGCGCTTCAAAAAAGGTCTGATCCTCCCGGCTGAAGCGATCCAAAACCGGGGAATCCACGTCGAGGACGCCAAACAGTTTTTCTCCGTCACACAAGGGAACGACGATCTCGCTTTGACTCGCGCCGTCACAGGCAATATGTCCCGGGAAAGCATGCACATCGGGTACGACTACGGTCTCGCGAATGCTGGCGCTGTGGCCGCAGACGCCTTTGCCAAGAGGAATCCTCGTACAGGCGGGTTTTCCTTGAAAAGGCCCCAGCAGCAGTTCTTCCCCCTCCAGCAAATAGAATCCCGCCCAGTTGAGTCTCGAAAAATGATCCATAATCAGGGCGGAAATGTTGGATAAATTGGAATAGAAAGGCAGCGTCCGGTCCGCAAGGCTTTTGGCCTGCTCCAGTAATAAATCAAAATTCCGCGCGGTCATGTCCGCCATTTTATGAGCGCCTCCCGATACCGATTTCACGGTATATTCTATCATAATACTTAGTATAGTATATTTTCGTATTTTTATCAATCAAAATTTGAAATATTTCAGGAATATTTTTTGAACACTTTCGCAAGATCGGCCGCGTTCAGCTGAAATTCCGTTTTTTCCGTGACAGGCAAAGCGGTTTGCTGCTCGGGAATATAGCGGTACAATTTTCCCTTCAACACAAAATAGCGCGCGATATCCAGATAGAGCACGTCGTCCATGACGGAGGAAGCGTATTGGGAACTGTTGATTTGCCGGATCTCTATGATATAGATGAAATCCGCGGAAATCAGATAATAATTCACCGAACGGCTGCTGGCCTCCTCGCCGCTGAAGAACTGGTAGCGGATGGGCTTGCGGTTCAGGGAATAGCGTTGAATCGTCAGTTGTTCTTCGGGGTTTTCGACGCTGTCAATTTCAAAATTTGTCGTATCGTCCAGCGCGTCGGAACTGTACGCCCGGATAAAATGATCCATATACGCGGTGATTTCAGCGCCGTAGTGTTCCACGGTCTCCCGGGGCAGCGTGGCGCCGGCGCCGACGGAAAGCAGGAACAGAATTACGGAAACGACCGGCTTGATCCGGCTTTTTGCATTTCTCATGGATATCTCCCGTTTTCAGACATTGAAACTGTTTATTTAAAATAGTACCACAGGGCGGGATTATTTTCAACAGAAAATTTGTAAATTTTCAGAATTGTGTGCTATAATATGAAAAAAAGAGAACTTGAGAAAGGAATGAACGGAAAATCTATGAAGAAATTTCTGAAATCGCTCCGTTACGGCTTGGAATACGGCGCCTTCGTTGTTTTCAAATTCATCATCCTGCTTTTTCCCCAGAAGACGCGTTTCCGGTTCGCGGAATCCCTCGGAGGGCTTGCTTACCACCTGATCGGCGTGAGAAGGCGCATTGCCCTGGCGAATTTGAAGCTGGCCTTTCCGGAATTGGGCGACGCCGAAAGGGAGAAGATCGCCAAAGATTCCTACGGCGTTATGGCCAGAGGTTTTCTCTGTTCCCTGTGGTTCCGGGAATATGTAAATACGCCGGGAAACATCCGGATTCACAACGGGGAGACGGCGGAAGCGGTCTACGGAAGAGGAAAAGGAGTCGTCGGGATTACGATGCACACCGGAATCCTGGAATTGGCCTGTTATATTTACAAAGGAAAAAAACTGGCGGCCGTGGCCAAAAATCAGCGGAATCCCTGGATCAACCGGTTTATCACCCGCTCCCGGGAGGAGGATCTGGGAATTACCGTCATTCCCAAGACAAAACATACGACGAAGGATCTGATCCGCCATTTACGGGAAAACTATATTCTCGGGCTGCTGTCGGATCACCGGGACAAAGGCGCCCAGGTCACATTTTTCGGCGCCGAAACCATCGCCCCCACAGGCGCCGTATCACTGGCTCTGAAGTTTGACGCGCCCGTCGTCTTTGTTTATACGCTTTTGCGGGAAGACAATACCTGTGATATCGCGGTCGAAGAAGTCCGTCTCATCCGGACGGGGCATTTCAAGGAAGACGTCAAAGAAAACACACAAATGCTGATTCATAAAATGGAAGCGGTCATCGAGGCTCATCCGGAACAGTGGATGTGGTTTCATGACAGATGGAAACTGGGGAAAACCCTGTCAAAATAAAAATCGCGGGGAATATGAAAGAATCCCGCAAAGGAGCGTCGGACATGGTTATCATTCTCGGCGCCGACCATGCCGGTTGGCGGCTGAAAAACAAAATCAAAGACAGGCTTTCAGAAAAAGGGATCACCGTGAAAGACCTGGGCACCAATTCGGACACATCGGTGGATTATCCCGATTACGGCAAGGCCGTGGGCCAAGCGGTGGCCGCGGGGGAAGGGGAACTGGGCATTCTTGTGTGCGGTTCCGGAATCGGCTTGTCTATTGCGGCAAACAAAGTGAAGGGAATCCGGGCGGCTCTTTGTACGGACGCAACCATGGGACGTCTGGCCCGGGAACACAACGACGCCAACGTACTGGTCTTGGGGGAACGGATCACAGGAGAGCTGCTTGCCCTGGATATCGCGGAAGCGTTTTTGTCCGCGAACTTTTTGGGCGGACGCCACCAGAGGCGGGTAGATAAAATCAACGCCCTGGATGAGGATTGAGGAGCGCTTCACGCCGCTCTCAATTCCCCAAGTCTTTCCTCCGGAAATACACCCAATAAAGCAGTAGAATCAGCGGCAAAGATATGCCGTAAGTGCATTCGCCCAAAATATTGAAACCGCGGTTTACGATGGGAAGCAGGGAGATCAGATGGCTGTCCAATACGAAACGCCCGTGTTCCCGGAAAACCGCAAAGCCCACGGAAACCGGCATGAGAAACTGGACCCAGATCCTGGGGTTTCCCGCTTTTCTGCCGTATTCGATTTCCGACCAGCAAAGAAGCAGCGTAAAGATCACAATCATGCAGGTGGAGAAGAGGCGCGGACCGGAAAACAGAGCGATATTTTCCCGGACCGTCTCCCGGTAGGATTTCTGCAGCGGCGTGAATGTCAGGGCTGTCAGGCGCAAGCCTTCGCTCCCATCCTTCATCCGGATCAGGATCAGGCCTTTTTGTCCGGAAAATTCCGTATCATAGAGAAAAGTCACGAGTCTCGCCGGGGGGGCTTCCGTTTTTACACCGGGTTCCGTCCACATCTGGACGTTATAATTAACCAGCTCCTCTTTATCGAGATTGTTTTGCATAAAGAAATCTCCGGTCTTTGAAAACCCCTCCTCCAGATCCGGGATCCCCCGCTCAAATTCCTCCCGGAGACTGTAATACTCCTTCGTCCGAATTTTTCCCAGCACCATTTCCGCATAGGCCAAAAAACGCGGATCATCCGCGTACCGCACATTTTTGTTTCTGGAAAAATACAGATTGGGGCCGAAGAGGGTCAGGATCCCCGTCAACAATATGAAAAAGGCCAGCACATAAGAAATCGCCTTTGTCACTTTGCTTCCCGCCAATACAATCGCCTCCTTGTGGCTATTTTAAAGAATTTTACCGTTTCCGGCTTTTTTATGAAAAAACTTTTCCCCGTAATGAAAGACAAACATTCCGGCCAGGATCACGATTCCCCCGATAATGGTGGAGGATTCCAGACGCTCCCCCGCCGCCACGAGTCCCAAAAGCGCCGTAATAAAGGGCGTCGTAAAGAGATAGTTCGTCACAGACGTCGTGGTCTTCGCTTTTTTAAAGGCTTCGGACCAGGTCACATAGGCGACGGCGCTGGGTAACAGTCCCAGTACGAGAAGGATGACAATCTGATTGCCCGGCGCGTTCCGCAACTCCCCTATTGCCCCCCGGGAAAAGATTCCCATGAAAACCGTCCCGATCAGAATGCTGTAGGCTGTGGCGGGGAAGGCTTTGTAGCGCTGCAGAAGCTTGCGTAAAAACAAATTGGACACTGCCCCCGAAAAGCTTGCCAGCACCAGCCAGAGCGCTCCCGTATTGACCGTGAGAATTCCGTTCAGCGCAGTCAGGATGAATACGCCCAAAAATTCTATGCCGATGGCCACATATTGAAGCGTCTTCAATTTTTCTTTATAAAAGATCCGGACCAATAAGGCCGTGAGAATCGGGGAAGTGGAAATGATGACGCTGATCGTAGCCGCCGAAACTGTTTTGGATCCCCTGTTGAAGGCCATCATGTATAGAAAAAAACTCGTGATTCCTTTCCCGAAAAACCAGGGCAGATCCCGCAGCGCCGGAAGCGGCGTCTTAGTCGCCACAAGTCCGGCAATCAGAGCGACGGAAGCGATCCCGAACCGCAGAAAGCCCAGATTTACCGAGGAAAAATAGCGCAGCGCAAGCCTCGTAAACACATAGGAAAGCGACCATAAAAGCACCGTGATTACCGCGTAAGTGTGAAAGCTGTCTCTCAATTTCATGCAAATTCTCCTTGTTTTATGTTGTGATGCCGTTCGTTTCCACGATGATTCTTATTGTTTTTTGGGCAGTACTTTCCGCTTTGCGGAGAATTCCCCGACCGCCAGCTTATACACAGCGACATTCATCAAACGGGCATCTTCATAGTGAAATTCCCTGTCTGTCCCCGTCTGATGTTTCATCAGCGCGTTCAGCCCGTGGATTTTCTCCTCTTTCGTCTCAAGGAAACTGATTTTGCCGAATCCGATGACGCTGGCAAAGGCGAAGCCGTATTCGCAGGCGATATCCCCTTCTACCAGCCGGTGTTCGCAGTCCACTTCAAAAACCGCGCTGTTGTTTTTTCTCAATATATCGATTTTCCTGCCGCTTTTGGCGCTGTGAAAATAGAGAACCAGCCGCCCCTCCGCAAAAGTATAGCCAAAATTGAGCGGTACGATATACGGGGTCCCCTCGTCCACCATAGCGAGCCGACACACTTTGCACTGGTTTAAAATTGCCAGAATTTCCCCGACTTCCGTGATCTGCCTGTCTTTTCTCCTCATTTCCATTTTTCACATTCCCTCCTTTATGTTATCATTACCGTAATATCAATCTGATCAAGCCGCCGACGACCCATTCCACCCGCAAAATCCGGATCCCCGCCAAGCGTTCGAGCATCAAAAGCCCGATCAACATAATGCCGCCGGTTCGCAAAAATTTTTGTTCCGTCTCCCGGTCCACGTCGAAACCCGAAAGGAAAATCCGGCTGCCATCCAAAGGGGGAATCGGAATCAGATTGAAGGCGCCGATGCCTATATTGACGGCCGCGAAGGTGATAAGAAATAAAAAAATGCGCTGTATGGCGACTCTGCTGAAATGCGCCAGCAAAAAACGGGCGCCTCCCGCCGTATCCAGAAAGCGGACGCCTGTGAGTATGAGGACCGCCAAGGCGAAATTGGAAACAGGCCCCGCCAATGCGATCAAGGCCTTGTCTCTGCGCGGATGTTTCAGAGAATCCTCATCAAAGAAGACGGGTTTTGCCCAGCCGAATCCCGTCAAGACCAGAAGGAGAAAGCCGAGCTTGTCCAAATGTTTCAGCGGGTTGAGCGTCAGTCTCCCCTGCTCTTTGGCCGTGTTGTCTCCGAGACAATAAGCCATGAAGGCGTGAAAAAACTCATGAATCGTAAATCCCGCCACCAATCCCGGCAGGGAATACAAAATATTTTCCAGATAAGACACTTGTTTCATCTCCTGTTACGCCGGATCTTCCCCGAGCATTCTCAAAATTTCCGGGATTCCGTCGCTGATTTCTCCGGCCAGCGGCGCGTATTCCGACATCCGGCGTCCGATCCGCTCCCCGGCCTTCCCGTGTGCAAATGCGCCGACAACGGCCGCCTCCGCCAAATCCATCCCCTGGGCCGCAAGCCCTCCGATGAGACCCGTCAGCACATCGCCGCTTCCTCCTTTGGAAAGCGCCGTACTTCCTGTGCCATTCAGCCAAACGCTGCCGTCCGGCGTCGCGATCACGGTTCTATGGTCCTTAAGGAGCGTAATGCAGCGGCAGGCGCGGGAAAATTCCCGGGCAACCGTCAGGGGATCCTTCAGAATCTCTCCGACGCTTTTTCCGCAAAGCCTTGCCATTTCACCCGGATGCGGGGTGATCAGTGGCGTTTTCTTGCAGGCGCGCAAAATTTCCGGGTTTTCCCGGATATTATTCAAGCCGTCGGCGTCCAGGAGGATGTTCCCTTCAAAATCCCGCAATAACTCAAAAATCATCGCCCGAATCGCCGGGCTTTCTCCGAGACCCGGCCCTATCAGGAGCGTTTTTGCCTCCCGGAGAAATCCCCGGGCTTTTTCTCCAAAGTCTGTGGGATCGCTTGTTTCCCGGGGCAGAACGATGGCCTCCGGAATCAGCGTTTGCAATACGCTTGCGATATCCCCGGGGATGAGACAATACACGAGTCCCGCTCCCGCCCGGTAGGCGCTTTTGGCGGTCAGATACGCGGCCCCTGCCATTTCCCTGTTTCCCGCAAAAACCACGACTTTCCCGTATGTCCCCTTGTTGCTCCGGGGTTTTCTTGACGGAAGCAGCGTCCGGATTTCTTCCGACCTTAGCGTTTGGATCAGGCTGTCGGTCGTATCCACGACAGCCCGGGGAATTCCGATATCCGCCACATGCATTTTTCCGCAGAAGGCGGGTCCGTCGCCCGTAAGAAGACCCAACTTCGGGAGCGCGAAGGTCACCGTCTCCCTGGCCTTGATTACAGGGCCGGATTGTTTTGCGCCGTCGGCGTCAAGACCCGACGGGATGTCAATACTGATCGTATAGCGGGCGCCGGCGTTGACCGCCTCTATGACAGAGCGGTAAGGTTCCCGGGCGCCGCCCCGGATTCCTGTTCCTAAAAGTCCGTCAACGACGATATCCGCTTCCCGGATGCTTTCGAAAAGGCGCCGGGGATCCAACATTTCCACGAGGGACAAATCCCTGGCGCGGCGGAAGTTTGCAAGCGCGTCTCCCGTGAGTTCTCCGGGGTTTCCCGCAAAAATCAGCCGCGGCGCGTATCCCGCCGCGAACAACTGTCTCCCGACCGCAAATCCGTCGCCGCCGTTATTTCCTTTTCCGCAAAGGATCAGGACGCGCTTCCAGCCTTTTTCCCGCAAGCGGCGAAGGACCAGCCCCGTCACGGCCCCGGCCGCTCTTTCCATCAGAACGATGCCCGGCAGGCCATATTCCTCTATTGTCATTTTGTCAATGGCGCGCATCTGCGCGCCTGTTACAACTTTCATTCTTTACCTCTTACTCCGTCGTTATTCCGTTCGCAGCGCGTCTACCGGGTTCAGGTTGGCCGCCTTTCTGGCGGGCGTCACGCCGAATACGACGCCGATGACTGTCGAGACGAACATGGATCCGAAGATATAAATCGGCGAAAATACCGGCGGGATTCCAAAGACGCTTCCGATCCCGACGCCCAGCGACACGCCGAAAAGAATGCCGAAGATTCCCCCGAAACCCGTCAAAATGACGGCTTCCATCAGAAACTGCACCAGAATGTCCCCGTTTGTGGCGCCGATGGCTTTCCGGATTCCCACCTCCTTCGTGCGCTCAATGACCGATACAAGCATGATGTTCATCACGCCGATCCCGCCCACAAGGAGTGAAATGGCCGCCACAAAGCTGACGAAGATATTGAGTTGGGACAAAATGTTGTCAAAGGATTCGGCGGCGTTGGAAACGGTCGTCACTTCATAGAGGTCCGCTATCCCCGTGAGTTCTTCCAGAACCGTCCGGGCGTCGCTCATTGCCTCCGCCAGTTTTTCCGGATCCTTGGCTTCCACGATGATATCCGTATACTCTCCGGGCGTCTTGGCAAACATTTTGTCGTAGGTGGGAATGGGGATCCGAACAAATCTCGGGATCCTCCGGCCCCCCATGATCTTGATCATCTGCTCCAGCGGATTTTTGAAGACGCCGACAATCTTGTAGGAAATATAGCTGGTATTTCTGCCCGGAGCGATATCCAGCGTCTGTCCGACGGCGGCGGCAGGGCTTCCAAAGAGATTCCCCGCCGTCAGATGGTCGATGGTGGCCACTTTTTCCCGGAGCTCATATTCAAAGGACAAGATATTCCTGCCGTACAGGATCTTGATTTTGTCGATTTCCTCAAAATCGCGGTTTGTGGGTGAAGCCATCAGCATTTCATTTCTGCCGTTGATTTTCACCATAAAGCGCGTCTGGATTCGCGGACTCACATTCCGGAACTTTCCGCTCCGCTTGAGTCCCTCGATGATTTCGTCGTTCAGCATATATTTCCAGCGGAATTCCGTGTCGCTTTTGTCGACGGAAACCGTAAATTTTCCGTAACCGCCCTGCTTCAGGTCCCCCATGATGTTTTGCTGGGCGCCCTGACCGATGGCGGACATGGTGATCACCGAGGTGATCCCGATGATGATTCCGAGCATGGTCAGAAAGGAGCGGATTTTGTTTCCCTGCAAGGATTTTACAGCGGTTTTGAGGCATTCCCAGAAATTCATGAAATCACCTCATCCTTGATGATCATTCCGTCCCGGAACGTCAGGATCCTCTTGACGTATTTCCGCGTCTCGGGCTCGTGGCTTACGACGGCGACGGTCTTCCCCTGGCGGTTCAGACTGACAAAGAGTTCCATGATCTCATTTTTCGAAACGCTGTCGAGGTTTCCCGTAGGCTCGTCGGCCAGAATGATGGCCGGATCGTTGACGAGGGCCCGCGCGATTGCCACCCGCTGTTTTTGGCCTCCCGAAAGTTCATTGGGCTTGTGGTGCAGTCTGTCTCCGAGACCCACCTGCTCCAGCATGGCTTTTGCCTTTTCATGCCGACTCGCGCTGTCACAGCCGCCATAAATCAGCGGCAATTCTACATTTTCCAGAGCCGTCAACTTCGAAAGCAGATTGAACGACTGAAACACAAAGCCGATCTTCGTGTTCCGGATCCCGCACAATTCTTTTTCCGTCATGTTGGAGACATTGATGCCGTCGAGGATGTAAGTCCCCTCGTACATGCGGTCCAGACAGCCGATGATATTCATGAGCGTCGATTTGCCGCTGCCGGAACTCCCCATAATGGCCGTGATCTCTCCTTTGCCGATGACAAAATTGATGTCTTTCAGCGCGTGGAGCCTGATCTCCCCGGAAATATAATATTTGTCCAGTTTTCGTATTTCTATCACGGGGATTCCTCCCTCCCTTTACATAGGCGGCGGTCCGCCTCCGCCGGCGAGACCGTTTCGCGACCCTCCGCCCTGTCTTCCTTCCGAGCCTCTGCGTCCGCCCTGGGCCTGCCGCAGTACAAATTCCACCTTTTCCCCGTCTTTCATGTTTTCATTGGGCTTGATCAAAATGGTATCCCCGAGGGCGAGTCCCTCCTTTACTTCCACATCGTCCCCTTTGCGGACATCCGAGAGCGCAATCTGTTTTTTGGAGAGGATGCCGCTCTTCAGATCCAGCGCATACACATAATAGGCGCCGTTTTCTTCCAGCAGGGCGGTCTTGGGTATATTGAGACCCTCTCCCGCATCGAGAAAGATGGACGCCGAAACTTTGAAGCCCGGTACGATGTCGGGAATCGGCTCGTCGGGTTTGACTTCGACTTCCACGACGTTTTCCGAAGTGGTGGAGGAAGTCTTGGATATTTTGGAAATATCGGCCACCTTTCCCGGAAAGGCCCGTTTTTTCTCATAGACTTCGGGCCGAAGTTCTATCCTCTGCCCCAACTTTATGTCCACAATATCATATTCCGGCACTTCCAGGATGATCTTGATCTCCGTGAGATCCGTGATTTCCATCAAAGGCTGCTCCGTATTGACGCTGTAATTTTCTTCCGCCGTCAGACTGGTGATCGTGCCGCTTACGGGGCTTTCGATGCGTTCGACGGTTTTTTTCAGGTCCTCTTCGTATTCTTCGATATTGATCTCGGAAGTCCGGATGTTCTCTTCTATTTCCAGGACGGCGTTTTTGGAGCTTCCTCCGATGGCCAGGAGGTTTTTTTCCACTTCGAGATTCCTGCGCAGCTTCGAGAGCGTCAACTGCTCCCTTTCGATCTTGCGCTCCGTATTGTTTCTTTCATTTTCGTCAAATGTCATGAGAAGTTGACCTTTTTCCACATAATCCCCCTCTTTGACGAAGATTTCCTTTACTTTGAGTTTTTTATCCACATAGACTTTTTTGGTATCATTTTCCTCAACTTTTCCGTCTACGGAAATATAGGCCTTTCCCTTGGAGTTGACCAGCGTCATCGCCTCATATTTCACGCCCGTGTCGGCGGCGGCTTTGGAATCGGCCTCTTTTTTCTTCTGCCAGTACCTGTAGCCGAACCAGGCTCCGGCGCCGATCAGCAACAGAATCAACAATTTTTTCCCCATTTACTCCTCCCCTTTGACCTTTAATTCATAGATATAGCCGGAAAGGCTGTTCCTTGCTTTTTCCGCGGTGATCCGGTATGTGAGGTAATCATTGAAGGATTCCATGACGTCCAGATAGGTGGATTTTCCGTTCTGATGCTCCAGCTTTTTGATCTCATAATTCTTGGATTCCAGATCCGCTTTATTTTTATTGACAAGCCAGGTATTTTCATAGTTGGCGAGGTTGTACAGGATCTTGCGCTTTTCGGCTTCGTTCTCGTTCCACGCCTGCCTGTAACTGATTTCCTGCTGATCCAAGTCCAGCTTTTCCTGTTCCAGATCAAGGTTGTAATCGAGAAAACGCTTGGAAAAAGTGAGAGATACCCGGTTTTCATTGTTTTTCGTATCCCGGGAAAGACCCACCGTGAGGTCGGGCATCTTGTCGTCGTATTTCAGATACTTGATATTCTCTTTCGTAATCTCTTTTTGCAGTTGTTTCTTTTGCAAATCCAACAGTCCGTATCGGCGGGTCAACTGTTCATAGGGGACTTTTTTGGCGCTGATATCGGCCAGTTCCGCTTTTCCCGTATCGATGCCGTATACATAGCGAAATTCCTCCCGGATCTTCGCGAGGTTGTCCTTGAGCAAAAGCGTCTCGAGATTCAGGTTTTGGAGGTTCATCAGAAGCGTGTCCAGCTCGATTTTGGACACGGCGCCCAACTCGTAGGATTTCGTGAGTTTTTCCCGCTCCAGTTGCAGGGTCTTGATGCCGCTGTCTTTTACGCGGAGTTCCAGTTCGTTGTTTTTATATTCCACATACAGCGTGATCAGGTTTGTCTTCAGCAGTTCCAAATCGGTTTTGTAGGTGAGTTCGTCGACTTTTTTGCTGTAATCCAGCTTTTTCAATTCGCTCTTGTTCTTGCTGTACAAGAGGTCCTTGATGTTTTTCTCGACGCCGACCGTGGCGTAATCGTCATTGTCGTAATCCTTTGTACCCTCGATATAGAGCGGTCCCCACTGGGCGCGGCCCGTTGTCTGCCAGGCGTCTTCCTGCCGGCTGTACTGGCTCGTGACCGATGTCTGGACCCCGTTCCAGTCGTCCAGTTTGTAATATTTTTCCTTGTCCCGGTGGAGTTCCATCTGCTTTCGCCACAAATCAATCCGGTAGGAAGAACGGGAGACCGTGTCCAGCATATTGTCCAGCGTCATTTTTTTTCCGAAGACAGCCGTTGCCGTCAGCAGGAATACAAGGAGCGTCAGAAGCTTTTTTTTCATCTCAAATCACCATTTTTTCCGATTTCTCTGTTCCGGCACATTATGCCATGAGACTGTGTCACAGGGATGGCCTGTCGTTCAATATTCCATTTCAATTCTATGAAAATTCTCCAATTCCGGCGTTTTTTCAGCCGAAATAAGGATCAAAAACCGTTTTTCCCGCTGTTCCTTGACCTTTTCCAACAGCAGGGGGGGCGGATCAATCAGCAGGTAAAAATCATAGCCGGGCTCAAAATCCGGTAAGCTCTTCAGGGCGGCGCATACATCGGGGGTCGGCTTTTCCCCTGTGATCAGGAGCGCCCTTTTGCCTCGTTGCCCGTAATAAAAACCCACGGTTTTCACGACGGTCCGGATGCCCTGACCGGGTCTGACGCGGGCCATTGTATTCAAACCGTCGAAAAATACCCGACGGAAAATTTCTTTTTGCAGCGGGCTGTATGGGGCTTCTCCGATCAGAAAGCGTTTGATGTCCTGAAACAGCACGCTCTCTTTGAGGGCGTAGGACTCGAAGGCATACTCCCGGTCGATCCGGATCCGGACGTTGTAATTGTCCGCCATTTTGGCGATTCCGATACATTCCACACGAAACTTCCGGTTGTGGCGGCGGTGCAGCCCGCCCAGGATACAGGACAGGGAAGGTTCCAGTTTGTCCACATAGTTTTTGTTTTGCAGGACCGCCACGCAGTCTTCCCGGAATTCCAGGGAATAATTGTCTGTCAGCGGTTCTTTCCGGGTATACACGACCGCCTCCAACGGAAAGCGGACATCCTTGAAGTCTTTTTCTTCTCTTTCCGGTCTATTCACAGAGTTCCCGTCGGATAACTTGATGTCTTCGAGATACATTTTCGGATTGATTCTGCTTTTCCAGGTCTCCAGACGCAGTTTAAAGGCGACGTCTGTTTTCTTTCCGGAATTTTTTCGCAATTCCTCAACCATGGCGCCGCTTTGGAACCAGACGCAGTTTTTGATGCAGAGGTCTCCGTTCCAAAGATCCGTCATCAAGTGGTTCTGATCTTTTCCGATGCGGCGCGTATTTTCCGGGAGGCATTCCGACGTCGCAAAAATCGGCGAGGGATTCCCCGCTCCGAAAGGTTCCAGGGCGGATAATTTTCGCAAAAAATCGTAATTGATTTTGTAAAAAGGAAGAAAACGCTCGATCCGGACCGGTTCCCGGAGATCCTCATCCGTCAGCAACCGTTCCGCGTATGCATACAGCTTTTCCTTGAAAGCCTCCAATTTTGAAAGGGATACGGTGAACCCGGCGGCCATGGCGTGCCCCCCGTATTTTTCAAGAAATTCCCCATGGGACCGTAACGCTTCGATGATATTGAAGGACTCAATGCTCCGGCAAGAGGCCACCGCTATGTTCTCTTCCCTCCGGATCTCGTAAATGATCACGGGCCGGTAGTATTTTTCGAGGATTTTACTGGCCACAATGCCGATGACGCCGGAATGGAAGCCTTCGTCTCCGGCGATGATGATTTTCCGCTTGTCGGATTGTTCCAGCGCGACGGTTTTCAATACCGACTGGAATATTTCCTCCTGGATTCGCTTCCGTTCTTTATTTTTTTCCAACAGATACTCAATAATGGCGGTCAATTGGTCCCGATCCCGGGAAACGAAAAGCTCCACGGCTTTTTTGGCGTCCTCCAGGCGACCGGCGGCGTTGAACAAGGGCCCGATCACAAACCCCACGTCATAAGGGGAATACGTCCGCTCTTCCCAGTCGGGGTACAGACGGGACAGCAGGAGTTTGAATCCTCTGGATTTGCTTTTGCTGAGGTTTTGCAG
Source organism: Fusobacteriaceae bacterium (assembly GCA_031272945.1). Lineage (GTDB taxonomy): Bacteria > Fusobacteriota > Fusobacteriia > Fusobacteriales > Fusobacteriaceae > JAISST01. The sequence goes on along the minus strand of JAISST010000138.1, from coordinate 6,859 downwards.
GCCGATTTTTGTAAACAGCCGGTTTTCTTCCGTCAACGGCGCGACGTCGGCGATGGTACCGACCGCCACCATATCGAGGTAGTCCCAGGCGCCCTCGGGTTTTCCAAGACGGATATAAAGGGCCCGCGCCACGGTAAAAATCGTGGCCACGCCCGAAAGCTCCCGAAAGGACGAGAGATTTTCCGGCCTTTTGGGATTGATCACCGCAAAGGCCGCCGGAAGTTCTCCGGTAATTTCATGATGATCCGTCAGAATTACGTCCATTCCCAGAGAATTGGCCAGGGCTACTTCCCTGACGGAGGAAATTCCGCAATCCACCGTAATCACCAGCGAACAGCCCTCGTTTTTGATCTCTTCCATGGCCTGGCAATTGAGTCCGTAGCCCTCTTCCCGCATGGGAATATAGTAGCGGACCGAGGCCCCGAGCTCATTCAGGACCGAATAAAGCAAGGAAGTGGACGTAATGCCGTCCACGTCATAATCTCCGTATATCCAGATTTCCTCACGTTTCGATATCGCCGCGAGAATTCTTTCGACCGCCCGCTCCACGTCCCGCAACAGAAAAGGATCCGCCGCGTCGGCGGTCGTTCCCTCCAAAAATTTCCGGACCCCTTCGGGATCCCTGATACCTCTGCGGAAAAGAATCTTCGCGATATCGGGGTCAATTTCAGGAGGCAGCAGCGATTCCGCTGCTTCCGCCGACGGATCGACAATCCATTTCGTATTTCTCATAATCCACGCATTCCTTTTTTATAAAACAGGTTTTAGTTTATTATGACACAGGTCGGCGGGAAATGCAAATTTTTTTATCAAAGGCTCCCTTTTCATTGATTTTCTGAGATTTTCCGTGCTTTTTGCCCGGAATCATCGTTTTTATGGAAAAATTCGGAAAAATGTGCTATACTGGATTATATAGACTGCAAGGAGGTACTCATGAAAATTGCGCAAAGACCATTTTCAGATATTTGGGCCCAATGGAAGCCCAAACTCAATAAATTTGTCTTCCTGGGGATAGCCCTGATCATTCTCGTCCTGTTCGGAACCGGATCCTGGTATCAGATCCAGGAACAGGAGCAGGCGGTATTGATCACGCTGGGCGTCCCGAAGACCGTCGCCCAGTCGGGCCTGCATTTCAAGATTCCGCTGATCCAGCGCGTCGTCAAAGTGGATACGACCATCAAACGCTTCGCCATCGGCTATGACGAGCGGACAAACGGCTCCAAAGAAGACGAGGCTCTGATGATTACCAAGGATTATAATTTTGTCAACGTGGATTTTTTTGTGGAATATCGCGTATCGGATCCGGTGAAAGCGCTTTTCGCTTCCTATGAACCCGTCCTGATTCTGAAGAATATCGCCCAGGGCTGTATACGGACCACCATCGGCGGCAATGACGTCGATTCCGTTCTGACGACGGGAAAAGGCCCCATCCAGGCAGCCATCCGGACGGCCATCATCAAAAAATTGGAAGAGTTCGATATCGGTCTTCAATTGATCAATATCACGATCCAGGACGCCGCGCCGCCCACGTTGCAGGTCATGGAAGCCTTTAAGCAAGTGGAGACGGCCAAGCAGAGCAAAGAAACGGCGATTCATAACGCCAACAAATACAGGAACGCGCGCCTGCCCGAAGCGGAAGCGGAAATAGACAAAATTCTGCAGGAAGCGGAATCCACAAAAGCCCGGCGGGTCAACGAGGCCACCGCCCAGGTGGCCACATTCAACGCCATGTATGAGGAATATGCCAAAAATCCCAGAATGACCAAGGAACGCATGTACTACGAGACCATGGAAGAGGTATTGCCGAATCTCAAGGTCATTATTGACGGCGCCGGCCGGACCAATACCATGCTGCCGCTGGATTCCTTCTTCCGTCAGGGAGGTGGGGACGAATGAAAAAGTTTTTCAACCTGGGCGCATTTATGATTTTGCTGGTTATCGTCCTTGTTTTTCTGGCGCTCACGTCCGTTGTGCTGACCCAGGAGAATGAATATACGCTGATCCGGCAGTTGGGAAGAGTCGAGCGGGTCATTGTGAAACCCGGCGTTTCTTTTAAAATCCCCTTTATCCAGGAAGCGGACAAGCTTCCGAAACAAATTCTGCTTTTTGACCTGGCCGCTTCGGACGTGATCACCATGGATAAAAAAACCATGATCACCGACAGTTATGTCCTCTGGCGGATCGAGGATCCGCTGAAATTCGCCCAGAATTTTAATTACTCTCTCGCCAACGCCGAGCGGATCATAGAAGCCATCGTCTATAACGCCGTGAAAACCGTGATCAGTTCCATGAACCAAAACGACGTGATCAGTTCCCGGGACGGAGAGCTGCAGACAATCATCGAAAAAAGTATCAGTGAAAATACCGAAAAATACGGTCTTGTGTTTTTATCCATCGAGACAAAGCGTCTGGATCTGCCCGCCGACAACAAAGAAGCGGTCTATGAACGCATGATTTCCGAAAGAGACCGGATCGCGACGACCTATACGGCCGAAGGCGCCTCCGAAGCCCGCTTCATCCAGAATACGACGGACCGGGAGATCAACATCCGGATTTCCGACGCCAGGGCAAAGGCCGCCAAAATCATTGCCGAAGGCGAAGGGGAATATATGCGGATCATGTCCGAGGCCTACTCCGATCCCAATCGCTACGAATTTTATCAATATATGCGCGCCCTGGAGGCTTTGAAAAAGTCCATGCAAGCCGGTAAAAAAACCAATACCGTTATACTCCCCGCCGACTCGCCCATGGCGGAAATCTTTATGAAGCGGGAATAAGCGGAGCGGAAAGAACATGAATACGATTGAAAACAAAGAGAATAAAGAGAACATCCTGACAAATACACTGGTGGTGACCGTCCTGGCATCCTTCGCCTGCATCCTTTGGGGAAGCGCCTTCGCGGTCATCAAAGTAGGCTACCGGCAGCTTTCCATCTCCTCTTCGGACACGTTTTCCCAGATTGTCTTCGCGGGCGCGCGGTTTTTTATCGCGGGATTCCTGACGATCCTCGGGGGAAGTATTTTCCGGAAAAAGCCGCTTCTGCCGAGCAGAAAATTCGCGCCGAAAATATTGATCATTTCATTCTTTCAGACGATGCTGCAATACTTGTGCTTCTATGTGGGCGTCGCCCATACGTCGGGCGTCAAGAGTTCCATGATCAACTCCCTCAACGCCTTTATTTCCATTTTGATCGCGACGTTGATATTCCGTCTGGAAAAACTGACCTGGAAAAAAATCATCGGGGGCCTTGTGGGTCTGGCCGGCGTACTCATCGTGACCGTCGGCGGAAAGACCATAGAGGGGGGCTTTTCCCTCTTGGGGGACGGCATGGTATTTTGCTCCGGTATCGCCTACGGAACGTCCTCCACGCTCATCAAGATTTTCAACCGGGACTCCGACGCGGATCCGGTCCTGATCAGCGGCTGGCAGTTTCTGTTCGGAAGTACCGTCATGATCGGAATCGGTCTTTTGCTGGGGGGACGGATGCACTTTTCCGGAATCGGCGCTTTCTGGGCGCTCCTCTATTTGGGGGCGCTTTCGGCCGTAGCCTATACCATCTGGGCAATTCTGCTGAAATACAATCCCGTCTCGAGGATTTCTATTTTTTCCTTTGTAACCCCCCTCGGAGGCGTCATCCTCTCGGGAATCCTGTTGGGCGAATTCGGACAGATCCTGAATCCCATGTCCCTTTTGGCTCTTGTTCTCGTCTGTATCGGGATCGTAATTTTGAATAAAAAATGAACGCTATGATAAAAACTCATAAATACCGGAGACTCCATGAAAATCCCTTTTAAAAAAATTATTCTTTTTCTGCTGGCCCTCGGGTTCATCGGGGCCCTCGGAGGGGCCGCCGCAGGATTTTTCATTTTTCAGAAATATAAAAAAGAAATCCCGGATATTGCGGAACTCATCGAAAATTATTCCCCTTCGCTTCCCACCCGGATCTATGACCGGAACAACGAGCTGATTGATACGATCTACGTGGAATCCAGGGATGTGGCCCGGATCAGTGAGATCCCGGACATCGCGAAAAACGCCTTTCTTGCCATTGAGGACAAGCAATTTTACAAGCACCACGGCCTGCATTTCAAAAGACTGGCGGGGGCGCTTCTGGCCAATTTCAAAGCGGGACGGACCGTACAGGGCGCGAGCTCCATTACGCAGCAGCTGACGAAAAACGCTTTTTTATCCCAGGAAAGGACGCTCTCCCGGAAAATCCGAGAGGCCATCCTGACCTTTGAGGTGGAACGGCGATACACGAAAGATGAAATCCTCGAGAAATATCTCAATGAAGTAAATTTCGGTTCGGGTTTGTACGGAATCAAGACCGCCGCCCGTCAGTATTTCCGCAAAAACCTCAATGAACTCAACGTGGCGGAAGCGGCGCTTTTGGCCTGTATCCCCAATCGGCCCGAACGGTACAACCCCAGACGCCATCTGAAGGAAGCGGAGACAAGGGCAAAGCGGATTGTCGAAGAAATGCGCAAAGACCGCAGGATCAACGAAAGCCAGTACGAAGAGGCCCTGCGGCACAAGTTCATCAATGAAAAAGATGCGTCGGCGGACTTTGTGGCCGACCGGGACACGACGGTCATCTATGACCGGGAAGGGGGAACTTCGATCAATTATCCGGATTTTACCAATATCGTCACGGATTTCCTTCTGGAGCATTTCCCGGAGCAACAAGTATACAGCGGCGGGCTCACGGTCCATACGACCCTTGACCTGAATCTGCAGAAATCCGCAAAAAACGTCTTTGAGAACTACGATCTCTTCCAGAAGAGAAAATATCTGAACGGCGCCCTGGTTACAATTGATCCGGCCAACGGCCATATCGTCAACATCGTCGGAGGCCGGGACTTCAAATCGGGCAACTTCAATCGGGCGACGATGGCCAAACGCCAGGTGGGCTCTTCATTCAAGCCCTTCCTGTATTTTACGGCCATTCGCAACGGTTTTGAAACGACGACGGTCATCGAGGACAGCTATTTTTCTCAGGGAAACTGGGCCCCGCGGAATTTCGGAGGCGGCTACTACGACAACGTGACGCTGCAAACCGCGCTGGACCGCTCTCTGAATATCGTTTCAATCAAGTTGTTAAAAGCGGTGGGATTGAAGGCTTTCCGGGACACGACCGCCGTCATCAACCCCGCCATCAAAATTCCCGACAACCTCACGGCGGCTCTGGGCTCCTTTGAGGCGACGCCGCTCCAAATGGCCATCGCCTACGCGATTTTCGCCAACGGCGGCTACGTGGTGGATCCGATCCTCGTGACGGCTGTGGAGGACAAGAACGGCAACCCGATTTACAGCGAAGAGATCCGGAAAGAAAAGGTCTTTGACAGCATCGATACCAGTATCGTAACCTCCATGCTCATCAGCTCCGTACGCAGCGGCAGTTCCTCCCGGGCGGCCGTCACCACCAAAGACAACAAGCAAATCGCCCAGGGCGGCAAGACCGGGACGACCAATGAGAACCGGACCGTGTGGTTTGTGGGCATTACGCCCGAATACGTGACCGCCATTTACGTCGGCCGCGACGACAACGGCAAGGTGCCGGATCTTACGGGCGGCGCCGGAGCGGCCCCGCTCTGGCGCAACTATTACAAGAAAATCATCGACGCGGGCTACTATATTCCCGGCGAGTTTTCCTATCTGGACAACCATCTGAAAAACGGCGAATTGATCCGGCAGCAGGTCAGCCCGGTCAACGGGCTGACGTCCGACGACGGCAAAAGCTATGTGGTCCGCAGTATCGGCATGCAACTGGAAACCGAAGTGAAATACGCCCGGGGCATTGCGGGCGTCCTGGGTATCCAGACCGAAGAAGGAACCGTCTCTCTGCCGGGAGAGGAGGAACAGAGGGGCGCGACCACGGAAGAAGACCCTACCTATGAGGATATCATCAATCGCTGAAGAACATTCTCCTTTCCGTAAACTTTTGGATTTCGTGAGTGAAAAAAAAGGAACGCATAGGCGTTCCGATTTTTTATTTCCTTTCATTTTCTTTCATTTTCTTTCATTTCCATTCATTTCCAACTGTACCGCGGCAGGTTTCAAAGGATTTCGTTTAAAGCCTGTATGATCCCGCAGCTTTATCGTCGCCCATGTTCAGACAACTTTAATATTGGATGCCTGGGGACCTTTCTGACCCTGTACGACATCAAAGGTAACTTCCTCGTTTTCGTTTAAGGTCTTGAATCCCTCTTTCTGGATCTGAGAAAAATGGGCGAATACGTCTTTTCCATCTTCTCCCGTGATAAATCCGAATCCTTTTTCAGGATTAAACCATTTTACTTTTCCTTTCATTGCTCCTCCATAAATAATAAATAGTGAATGATACAGAATTCAGGTTTTTGACGGCGGCTTCAATTGTCATTTGGCTCATAAGTCTTACAAGCCTTGAACTTGAAGTTTCAGAATTTTGTTTTCCGTTTTTCGGCCGCTCCTATTTAATACTTACGGAAGATATGTTAAAACCCTTCTTAAATATTAAAACTCAAAAATCACTAATCTTTTATCACTGCAACTAATTATACCTTATTTTTGCCAAAAAGTACAGATTTTTTTATTTTTTTGCACAAGCAAAGCCATAAATCATTGAAAAAAAAACATATTATTCCCAACAAATCGGCATATTTTCACTTTTGGACATGTTATCTATGAAAAAAATATATAGCCTTCTATTCCCTGAATTCACGGCTCTTGAGACAAACCATCAAAAAATCTATTTACTTTTTCATTCCGATGTGGTAATAGTAATATTGAAAACTTGTCCGTGAGGTGTGTGTTGCCTTATGTGCGGGCATAAGTCCGATGTCTGCGCTTGGAACAAGTTTTACCTATCCTCATGATGTCC
>JAISST010000121.1 GCA_031272945.1 Fusobacteriaceae bacterium | reverse complement strand
TCCGTGGCCACGCGGCTGAATTCGACCCGGACCTCGAGGTTTTCCCCGCCCGCCTGGTTCACGACTTCGAGATAGTCGTCAATCAACTGGGACATCCGGATTTCCGCGATTTTCAGTTTTTTCTTGTGAATGAGCGTCAACAACAGATCCAGGGGTCCCTCAAAGTTGTCGAGCTTTAATACGATCTGTTCCATGTCCACGGGGGGGTCCCCGGGCCGACCCGTGAAATTTTTCAGGTATTCCCGTTTCCAGTTTTCGGCGTCCTGCCGGATCGCCTCCTTCAGGAGTTCCACCGAGTCAAATTTTTTCTGTTCCCGGAGATAGTGCAGCAGTTCCACCCGGATCACTTTTCCGTAGAGGTCGCCGCCAAAGTTGAAAATATGGGCTTCCAACACCCGCTCCCCTTCCCGCGGAGCGGGATTGTCGCCGATATTGATCAGACAAGGCCTTTTCGCGCCGCCGGTTTCCGTTACGGCAAGACCGCCGTACACGCCGGCGCGGGGGATGATTTTTCCGTCAAAGGTCAGGTTTGCCGTGGGGAATCCGAGGTTCCGGGCGATTTTTTCCCCATGGACGACGCTTCCTTCCACAAAGAAAGGATAGCCCAGATAGCGGGCGGCCTCTTCCATGTTTCCTTCCCGGATGCAATCCCGGATCAGGGTGGAGCTCAGGGTCTTTTTCCGGATTTGCACCGGCGGAAGAACGGTCACGTCCATTTGGAACTCGGGCGCCATGGCCGTCAGCGTTTCCGCCGTTCCCTTTCCCTTGTTTCCGAAGGTAAAGTTGAAGCCGACAAAGAGTTCTTTGGCGTTCAGTTTATCCCGCAGGAGTTGAAGGAACTCCCCGGGTTCCAGGGCCGCGAATTCTTTCGTAAAGGGTTGCAGCACCAGGATGTCGATCCCCGTCTGTTGCAAAATTTCGGTTTTTTCTTCCAAAGTCGTTATAAATTGCGGTTTGAAATCACTTTTTACGATTTCCAGCGGATGGTTGGAGAACGTGAAGACCACGGATTTTCCTTTGGCTTCCCGGGCCTTCCGGATCGTCTCTCCGATGAGCTTGCGATGTCCCGGATGGATGCCGTCAAAGGAGCCGATCGCAATATACGTGGGGGCCGCCGCCTTTTCCATCGCGTAAATATCCCGTATGATTTCCATGTTTTTCATTCTCCCCTGTGATGATTTTGATTTTGCAGATCCTGATAGATCTCTTCTATACGCTTGAAGCGGTTGCGTACGCCCGATTTGGAAATTCCGATGATGTCGGCGATTTCCTGCAGGGAACGCTCGGGGTTTTGCAGACGTACGAAGGCGACGTCGGAAAGGGCTCCCGAAAGGTTGTTGAGTCCCGATTTTTCCCGGATGTAGCGGATCATCTCCACCTGTTTTTTTCCGGTATTGAGGGCTTTGGTCTCGTTGGCCACCTCGTAATTCATTTCCCGCACCGTTTTATTTTTCAATTCTTTGAGAATCGTGACGTTTTCATAGGAGAAGTATTCCTCCAGAGCCCCCGTCAGGATCAGGAGATCCTTGATGTCTTCGGAATTGCGCAGATACAGAAGGTATTTGCCGCGCTTTTTCGTCAGAAAGGATTTTTTTCCGATCCGTTCCAGGAGGGCAAAGAGCTCCCAGGCCAGGGCCTCGCTGTCGATAAAGAAATCCAGGGCGTGTTCCCGCCGGGGATCCTTGATGTAGCCGCAGGCCAGAAAAGCGCCGCGGATAAAGGCGTTCCGGATGGCTTCCTCCGTTTTCACGAGGTTGCGCAAATCGGAGAGCTCCGTCAAAAAGGCCTCGTAGCCTTTCTGCCGCTGGACCTGGACCGCAAAGATCTTGTGGGTCCCCAATTTTCTGCTGACGCTGTATTTGATCCCGATTTTGAGCGGCGTCAACTCTCTGAGCGTCAGCCAGACCCGCCGGGCGACGTCGAGGTTTTCCACTTGCAGGAGGATTCTTTCTTCCGAAAAGGCGTTTTTGCAAGCGAGAATGCCCAGGAGCTCCGCCTTTTTTTCGTCCGCGGGGACGTTTCTCAGGCCGAAGAGTTCTTTTTTTACCCGGGTCGTGTAGGACACGGTTCCCAGCGGTTTTTTATTTGATTTTGGCCCAATTCTTGCCGACATTGGTATGAACCTCCAGCGGCACGCGCCGGAAAGAGACGCAATGGCGCATAATTTCTTCGATCATGGGTCTGTAAGCCTCGACGCGATCTTCCGCGATCTCAAAGATCAATTCGTCATGGACCTGCAGCAGCAGACGGATGTCTTCCTTATCTTTGATTTCCCGGTAAATGCCGGTCATGGCGATCTTGATGATCTCGGCCGCCGTTCCCTGGATCACGGAATTGACAGCCATCCGTTCCGCCTGGCTCTTGATATTCCGGTTTTGGGAATTGATCCCCTCGATGTAACGCCTGCGTTTGAACCAGGTCTCGGTATAGCCGTGCCGCTCCGCGAAGCGGATGATGGTTTTCTCGAAATCTTTGACCGCGGGATATTCGGCGAAATAGCGTTCGATGTAGTCGCTTGCCTCCCGGGGGGTGATGGAAAGTTCCCGGGAAAGGCCGAAGGGGGTCTTCCCGTAAATGATGCTGAAATTGATGGTCTTGGCCATGGCCCGCTGCTCCCGGCTGACCTCCTGTTCTCCGGCTTGCAGAAACAGCTTCCGGGCCGTCCGGGCGTGGAGATCCTCCCCCTGGCGGTAGGCTTCGATGAGGTTTTGATCTTCCGAGAGCTCCCCCAATACCCGAAGCTCAATCTGGTTGTAATCGACGCCGAGGAAAAGCTTTCCCGCCCCAGCCGTGAAACCTTCCCGGATCCGGATGCCTTCATCGGTCCGCACGGGAATATTCTGCAGATTGGGATTCTGGGAAGAGAGCCTTCCGGTGGTGGTTCCGATCTGGTTGAAGGTCGTATGCACCCGGTTTTTATCATCCACGAGACCCGGGAGCGTATCGACGTAGGTACTCTTTAATTTGGCCAGCTTCCGGTATTTTAGAAGACATCCGGCGATTTCAAAACCTTGGGCCGCCAAATCTTCCAATACGTCCACGTCTGTGGAAAGTCCCGTCTTTGTTTTCTTGACCGGCGGGATGGAGAGTTTCAGAAACAAAACCTCCGCCAACTGTTTCGGCGAATTGAGGTTGAATTCCCCCTGAGCGAGACCGTAGATTTTGTCTTGGCTGAGAGCGATGGATTGTTCCAACTCCCGGGCGTAATTCCTGAAATAGGAGGGGTCGATCCCGATGCCTTCCCGTTCCATGGCGGAGAGGACGGGAATCAGCGGATGCTCTATTTCCGTCAATACATGATAGAGGTCTTTTTCCCGCAGTTCCCGCAACATGGGGGCGGCGATTTCCAAAAGTCCTTTGCTCCGGGCCGCGTAAAATTCTCCGAGGACTCCGGGCGCGAGATTGGCGGGGGCATCTTTTCCGAAAGTATCATGATAGGAAGGAAGATTCAGTTCCTTCATTTTTTCGATGGGGATGTCCATGTCTTCTTTGGACATGGAAGTCAGCAAATGCCAGCCGATCATGACGTCCAAATAAAGATTCCCCACGGGAATTTCCCGGTTTAAAAGAAGTTTCGCGTTGAAGGAGACGACTTTCGCCCGGAGTTCCGAGAAAAGCGTCTTGATTTTTTGTTCGTCGTAATTTTTGTGCAGCAGGCCGTTATGCCAGAGAGGCGCGTACCAATCTGTGGCGACGGTACTCAAGGAGAGTCCCGCGGGATTTACAAAGACCGAGAGAATTTCCTGAGTCAGCGCTTCCTTCCGGAATTCGGCAAAGGCTTCGTCCGTATCGCAGAGACGAAAGGCCAAGGGGCGTTGGGGAATCCGGAACGCGTCTTCCTCCATGACGGCGGAATCCGAAGCCGCAGGCACCGGGTCGCCCTGACCGTTTTCGGGATTCCCGGGGACAGGGAGCGCCGTTTCCAAAGGTTCTGCGGGATTTGCCGCAAAGAGCGTCGCTTCCGCGTCCAATTGCAGCTTTTTAATCAGGGATTTCAATTCCAGTTTTTTGAAGAGTTTGTATAATTTTTCCTTGTCAATGCCGTAACGCAAGTCCGCGGGCTTGTATTTCAGCGGGACGTCTTTTTCAATGACGGCCAGGGTACGGGACAAAAAGGCCATCTCCCTGTCCTCCCGGATATTTTCCACCAGGGATTTTCCGATGCCGGGAATTTCCGTGAGTTTGTCCAGGTTTTCGTAGACGCCTTCAATGTTTCCGAATTTTTCCAGAAGCGGGATCGCTTTTTTCGGTCCGATCTTCCGTACTCCCGGAATTCCGTCGGAAGCGTCGCCGATGAGGCCGAAGAGGTCGGGGATCAGTCCCGAAGGAACCCCCAGGTATTGGAGGACGTCTTCTTCGGTGGCGATGATCTTGAAGCGGTCGCCGCCGTCCCCTTTTCCCAGAAGAGCAATCTTGATATGGGGGGCCAAAATTTGCGCCAGGTCTTTATCGCCCGTCACGATGACGACTTCGAGGTTTTCTCCTGCCATTTGCGTCGCCAGGGTTCCCATGATGTCGTCGGCTTCATAGCCGTTCATTTTGAATTTTTTGATCCCGAAACCGTCAAGGGTTTCCTCGATCCGGGGGATCTGGACCAGAAGGTCCTCGGGCACGGCCTCCCGCTGGGCTTTGTAAAACTCATAAAGCTGTGTGCGCCTGAGCGTCGAGCGTTTGACGTCAAAGGCCGCGGCCATGTAGTCGGGTTCAAATTCGTCGATAATGGAAAGCAGGGTATTTGTAAATCCGTATACGGCGCCCGTGGGCTCCGTTTTCGTAAAAAAGTGCATGTTGGCAAAGTAAGCCCGGTACATTATGGCGCTGGTATCCAGCAAAACCAGACGTTTCATTCTATCCTCCCGCCGGTATTCTTTCAAGCACAAGCAAAAAAACCGCTTGGTATAGAGGCAAAGCAACAAAAACCAAAAAAATTCCCTGCCAAAAATATGTAGTTTATATTATACCATACTTTCAGGAAAAAGGGAATCAAAAAAAATTCACAAAGGGGAAAAATCCATGAAAACCCTTCTGTTTTCGGGGAAAATAAAATTTTCAAATATTTCCGGAATGTTCCCGGAATGAACGAAAAATTCCATAAAACAGGACCGGAGTTCCAAGGGGCGCCCGGACTTGAGAAGAAAATCAAAAATAACCAAAGAAATCAGTGACAAAACAAAAAAAATCCTGTATAATCTATGTGGTGAACAAAATAATGCGGCGCTACCGATGTCAAAGATGCAGGAGGGGAAGGAATGTTTTTGTCGCCGGGGGAAAAAATACTGAATTTGCGAAAAAAATACAAGATCACGCAGATGGAACTTTCCGAAGGGGTGATTTCCAGGACGTCTTTGGGCATGATCGAAACGGGGAAACGCAGCATGTCCCAGGAACTTGCCCGGCAGCTCTGTGAAAATATCTCAAAAATTCTCAAGGAAAGAGGCGTCCGGGACCGGATCAACATCACGGAAATTCTCAAAAGCAAGGAGACCAAGGCCCTGGAGTATCTGGAGGAAACGGTGTCGGGAAAAGGAGGACCCCTCAAGAAGAGGATCTGGGACGCCGACGAGGGGCTTTTTGTCGTGTCGCCGGAAAAAAAGTTCCATTACGCCAAAAAGCTCTATGAATTGTTTTTGGCGGAAAATGACATTCCCAACGCGCGGAAATATCTGCTGTTGAGTCTGCACTACGTCGCCAGCGCCCCTTCCACGGAAGGCGTCGCCGCGCAATTGGAGGACCTGTTCCGGATGGACGCGGCTTTGGGAGAATATGAGGAAATCGTCCGGATTTTTGAAGACTTCCGGGAGCTGCTCTATGAGACCCAGCCCCATTCCCAGGCGCTCTTGCGACTGAAGCTCGCCTACGCCGAGGCCCTTGCCAGAGGCCCCCGGGGGAACGAGGCCGTGGAGTTTCTGAAATACAACATGAAAAAAGCCAAGGCCGACGCGGAATTTTTCCTGTACCGGAAGCATTTGGCGAATCTTTATAATATTCAGAACAAATACGAGGAAGCCGTGGCCGAATACACGTCCCTGGCCAAGGGAAAAAGCCAGGAAGTGAAGGCGGCGCTCTACAGCTATGTGCTGGAGATCGGCTTTGAGATCGGGGAAGAGGACATTGTGCGCAAGTATTTCAACCGGACGAGAGACATCTTTGAAGAGACGGAATTCGCCCAAGGGGAGGACTATTTCCATGTGGCGGCGGTCCTGGGCAAGTGTTCCATGTATCTCAACAATATGGAGAAGGCCCGGGAATATATGCAAAAAGCCCTGAAGGCGGGCAAGGAAATCCCCGGGACCGAAGAGAGCCGCCTGCAGCTGATCCGCTTTTTGTTTGAGATCTACGAGGTAAGGGATTTTGACAACGTGAAAAAGACCGAGGACGAGTACGCGCAATTGCTGGAAGTAAGAAAAGACTACCGGCCGGCCATATCGGTGCTCAATTTTTACAAAAAATGGATGCCCATTGAGCTGGAAAAAAAGTTCCGGGAGTACAAATAAAAAAAATTGCGCTTGCAAAATTGGAAAATCCGTGGTAGAATACATATTGCTTGCGGGAATAACTCAGTGGTAGAGTGTCACCTTCCCAAGGTGAAAGCCGCGGGTTCAAGTCCCGTTTCCCGCTCCAATTAAGAAAATTTGATGAATTGCCATTGCGCCGCGGCCTGTAGGGCCGCGGCGCGGTTTTTTGTTTCTGGGTTTTAGGACATATGAGCCTGAGTCCCCCCGGACGGGGGGGACGGCGAGGGCAAAGATTGGGCGAATATTCAGCCTCGGCTGTGGGTTGGGAACTTCTTCATCGGCGGCAAAACGAAGATTACGGGGAGATTATAAACCGGTAGAGGGGGCATAACTGTCAGATTATTCAAAAATTGCCGTCACGGTTTGTCTGACAGTATCCAAAAGATCGTCCGGCAAT
>JAISST010000090.1 GCA_031272945.1 Fusobacteriaceae bacterium | reverse complement strand
TTCGTAATCCCGCCATTTTTCATATATCCGTTTGTGCTGAAGCGGACAGCCGCTTCTGGTTTGTATTTCCCGATATAATTCTTGAAACTGACGGCATTTTTGTTTTCACTGGATTTAACCTCAACGGGAATCACGTTTTCGTCGCGCTGAAAAATAAAATCAATCTCCCTGTCTTGCGCGTAGGCGTAAAAGTAAGGCGGGTAGTCCAAAAGAGGCAAAAGCTGTTCCAACACATAGTTTTCGGTCAATTGCCCTTTGAACTGAAAGGCTTCCGACAGTAAGATGGATTTAAAGGGGAAAAACCACGTTTTTACGAAAAAAATCAAAAGAATCACTGCGTTTTTAAGAGTTTTTTAGAGAAAATTTTCACGTTTTTAAGAGACTCCTTCATACGGAGACATTTTCTTCCCTTTATACAAAGCCCTTTTTCCTGTATATGCGTAGCGGGGCGATGTCCACATCGCCCCGCTTGATAAGATATACGTCTTTTTTTGCAATTTCTTCACCCACGGGGCCGCCTACTTCCCAGCTTGTACTTGCGTTTGCGTTAACGGTGATTTTTCCACAATTCGGACGCCATCTCTGACGTCGAGAAACTCTTTTTGAATGTTCAACCAGGTTTCCGCAGACAATCCAACCATCTTGCTCAGGCTTTTGGCCAGATCCTCGTTCAGATCCAGGTCACCGTCGATCAGCTTTTGCGTTTCTTCTCGCGTGAGGGCCAAATGCTCAGCAAATTCGTCGAGCGTGAATTCTTCGTCCTCGATCATGGCAAGAATGAAAGCGCCCGGATGGTGGGCCACGCTATGACCATTATCATATTCAATTCTATTCATAATGATTTGACACCTCCGAAACTTTGATCAGTTCAGTCATTCGATATACGGTTGAAAGATTTTCAAATTCTATCCAATACTCATGTGAGCATTTCATCGGTCGGAAAATCAGCCGATATCCCAGCTTTCTCCCTATGTCAATCGCAAAAAATCCATCGAAATTTCCTATAGCTTATTTCCATACCCCACCTCTGATGTGATTCTTTCCGTTATTTTATCATATTTTTATGGAAATGTAAATAAAAACAATCAGGCGTCCCGTTCATGATTATCCCTAATGGGGTGGCCATGCAGGCTTGCCCCTACGGGCGCGCCTATTGAATATTACGCCCTCAGGAAACCTCAGGTCCGGAAAAGTGGAAACTGCCTGTCCGGAATGGTTGGAACCAATATCCGAATGCATTGGAACCAACCTCCGGACCGCTTGGATTTAAAAAATATCCCCTACTTCAAAATATCCGCCGCCAACTCCACACAAGCCCGCTTCTGTTCCATTTGCGGATGAACATACAGATTCAGCGTAGTACCGATCCGGGAATGTCCCAAAATGCTACTCAATGTTTTGTATTCGGCGCCGCCGTTGACACAGTTTGTGGCGAAGGTATGCCGCAGCGCGTGGAATTTCACCTTACGGATTCCGTTTTTCTTGAGAAACGCGTTAAAAAACCGTCGGTATACGGCCGGCTCCGTCGGGCGCGGCGAAGAAGTCAGCACATAGTGTTCCGGAACTTCCGTCGTAAAGGACCGCAATAATGAAAACAGCCGGTCGGAAATCGGAATTTTCCGAAGCGAAGTTCTCGTTTTCGGAGAGGAAATCAAAAGCCTTGTCTTTTCGCCTGCCACAACGCGCTGGATCGTTTGCGTCACCGAAATAACTCTGTTTTCCATATCCACATCCCCCCAACGCAATCCGCAAAGCTCCCCGATCCGGATTCCCGTGAAAAGACAGAGGGCAATTCCCAAGACCTTGGAGTTTTCGGATGACTCGATCGCCTCCGTCAAGCGTTTTTGTTCCCGAACAGAAAAAACATCCTGATTTTTCTCCGTGTCGGAAGACGGAAATACGGGATGGAATTTTTTGCTTCGGATCACGCCTTTGACCATGGCGTGGTTCAAACTTCCCGTAAGGATCGTGAGGATGTTCCGGATCGTCCGGGGAGATTTCCCTTCCCCGCTGAGCTGTCGGACATAAGTCTGGATCATATCGTCCGTAATCTCCCGCATATTGGTTTCCCCCCAATAAGGGATCAGGTGCGCGCGGATATTGAGCCGATACAGGGCAAGGCTTGATTCTTTGACGTATTTACTTTTTTCGTTCAGCCATTCCCGGATCCAATCGTTGAAAAATACTGTTTTGTGCATAAAAAAACCTCCTTGAGTATGATTTTAAGATGTGTCGCAATTATAATCATAACACAAAAAGTCGCCAATATCATAGTTTGGCGACTTTGTTGATAAAGGATCCGTATTAAAATTTAACCCCGCCCGCCTGTTGGCGGGGCGGGGTTCATTCCCTCAATAGCGCTTCTCCACTTCTTCTCCCACAACGGCCTGCACCACATAGACATTATTGGGCGGGCACCCCTGCACAAAGCTTCCCTTTTCTTTCAAATGCTTCGTACAAACGCCCACCAGCACAAGCCGGTCTTTCGTCACGCCCGCGGGCAGTTTGGACTCCTCCAGGGGTCCGCATACGATGCACTTGTTTTCGAGCTTGGACAGCAGGCCCTGGTTTTTCATATCCATGATCGCGCTGACAACGGTGTTCCGGCAGCCGGTGCACGTCCCCTCGTCAAAAAGCAGCGTGAAGGGCGGCGTCCCTTCGATTTTCGTCTCCGAAGCCCGTACGAAGCGACGCGCAACGCTTTCGACGGAAACGCCGCGGATTTCAATTTTTTCAAGATCCATTTCACCGAGTCCCCGGGCGGCTGCCGCAACCGTAATGGGCACGTCCTTCGGGTCGTAGCCGATGATCTTTCCGCCCACGGCGTCGGCTGCCACTATGTCTTTGGAAGCGACAATCAGGTCCATGGGCACAGGAGTTCCGAAAATGGGGCCCAATCCCTCCTGCCCTACGGTCCCGTCGATGACCGTCAGCACAACGGGCTTGAACGTCGTCAGCATATCGACAACCCCTTCCACGACGCCATAGCGATGAAAGTCTTTTTTATGGGCGTCGCTGATCAGACCCTTCATGTTTTTCATTCCCAGCGTGACTTCCGTCTGGTCATGGGTCTTCAAAACCGGCACGCTGATCAATACATCGGCCTTTTCCACGAGTTCCCAGGTCTTCATCTCGTCAAAGACCTTTCCTTTTCCGGGAACTTTCAGCACGACCGGCTTCTCTTTTTTCAGATCCACGACGGTATAGCCCTGCTCCCTGAGCTTTGTATATTCCGTCCGCTCGATGACTTTCTCCGTATCGACGCCGGCCGCCGAAGATTCC
>JAISST010000085.1 GCA_031272945.1 Fusobacteriaceae bacterium | reverse complement strand
CTTGTCAAAGGTGTATTCGGATTCCACGAGTTTCATCAAAAGCTTGTGGTCGGCAATTTTTTCCTTGCAGATCCGAAATGCGTTCTTCGCCTCTTCCCGCAGTTGATAATACTTTTTCATCTCTTTGGGATTCGCTTTTTTGAGGACGGGTTTCAAGGGCAGCACCAACTGGTTTTCGGGCATCATCAGGATGTCCGTGTACAGACGGCCGATCTCCTGTCCTCTGACCGTATCCACGATGACATAATCCCCTTTTTTGTACTCGCTGTTATCCACCACTTCAAAATAATAGCGTTTTTTGGTGACCTCAAAAATCACCCCCAAAATGCTGTAAACACTGTCTTTCTTCCTTCTTTCCCCGGATCCGCCGGGGTTCCCGTGTCTTTCCGGATTTTTGCCGCGAAAAGGCGGGTTGTTTTTTCGTTCCTCCACTTTCGTTTTCCTTTCCTCCCTATTTCAGAATACCGTATTCCAGAAAACTGAAATAGGATTCCTTCGAAATGATGATGTGATCTATCAGATGAATGTCAAATTCTTTCAGACAATCGCGCATATGATCGGTAAATTCTTTATCCCGGGCGGAGGGATCCGTACTCCCCGAGGGATGGTTGTGGGCAAAAATCACGGATTTGGCGTCGCAACGCAGAACCTCTTTGATGATTTCCCTGGGATATACGGCGCTTTTGTCGATGGTCCCCACCGACAGCACCTTTGTGGCAATAATGGTATTCTTGACGTCCAAAAACAGGACCATAAAGTTCTCCGCCGAGAGAAAGGCCAGATTGCCCCGAAGCCAGTGAAGCAGGTCGTTTTTACTGGTAAGCGTCGAAAGATCTCTGTCCTTGAGCCGTTCCCTGTAAATTTTTGTGGCGATATCGGCGATCAAATGAAAAAACACAGCAGTCTGTACTCCGGCGCCGCTTACTTTTGTCAGCTCTTCCGTGTCTGCTTTCAATACGTCCTCGATCCCGCCGAATTTGTCGAGCAATTCCCTTGCCAGCGGCCGGACGTCCCGCCGTTCTATGCAATAAGTCAGGAGGAGCTCCAGCAATTCATAATCCAGGAAGCCCGCGCAACCGCCCGACTTGTATTTTTCCCGCAATCTCTGCCTGTGGCCCTTGTGTCCTTTGTCCCCCGTAATCCCCGTCATGTTGTTTACCCCATTTTTTATAGTCTTCCGGCCGCGCCGGAGCTGTTACACATACCCTTTGAATACACCGGCCAACAGAATGAAAACCGTCAGGAGAAAAACCACCTCGCTCTGCTCCACTAAAGCGCCCAGCGTATGGCCCGTAATCCCGCCGATGCGTTTTTTCATCCAATAGCCGTACAGATAGCCCGCAATCATGGTCACAAGGACGCAGACCAGCAGGAACAGGAACAGCAGAAAACGGTAGCCCTCAAAGCGCGGCTCGTAAAAAACCGTGACCGCAAGACAGGCCGCCGTCAGGAGCATGCTCAAAACGAGATCCCCGACGCCGGTATTGTCGGCGAAAAGTTTTCCCTTTCCCGTATTCCTGGCGGGTCCCACATAAGCGCAGTTTACGACGCAATTGAGACGGGCGGCCACGGGAAAAAACAGGGTAATCAAATGAAAACCCGGCAGAATCGCGGCCAAAAGCACAATCTTGAACAAGATCGCGAAAATAAGCGCCGTGGCGCCGTTTGTCCCGATCGCCGCGTCATCTTTCATCATGTCCAGCATTTTTTGCCGGCTCCTGTAGCGGAAAATGCTGTCGTACGTCACGGTCAGGCCCCGGAGGTGGATGTCCCCGGTGATCATGATCTCCACGGCCGTCAGGATCGTTGCGATCAGGATAAATTTCATAGGGAAGAGTCCGCCCAGGATCCGGGCCAAAATCGTTAAAAAAATCCCGATGCCAAATCCGGCCAAGGGAAAAAATTTCATGCTTTTTCCCAGTTCCCTGTCATTTTTATCCGCGATTTGCGGCAGCGGAAACCGGGTCATAAATTTAAAAATCAGGATGATTCCTTTCATTGAGTCCCCTCCGTATACAAGCGTAGCCCATTCGTTTCAACCGTATCTGACACCTTATATTATACACGATTCACAAATTCCGGTCAAGCTAAACCTGAGGACCCTACCCTACAAATTCTTCGTAGATGGCCCGAATGGTATTTTCATACTCGCCGTCGGCGACCCCTGTGACAATATTGATTTCTTCGCTGGTCTGGGAAATGACATAAATATTGATGCCGCGCTTTCCCAGCGCGCCGAAGAGCCTTCCCGACACGCCGGACCGTCGTTTCATGTTCCTTCCCACCGTGGCGATCAAGGCGATATTCTCGATAATGGAGACGTCGTCAGCCTCGCATTGGGCTTTGATCTCCATCATGACTTCGTAGACGTTTGCCTTGACTTTCCCGTAATCCACCACGACGGAAAAAGAATCGATCCCCGTGGGGATGTGCTCCACAGGAATCCTGTACTTTTCCAGGACGTCCAGGGCTTTTTTGATGATCAGGACCTTGTTTTCCAGATGGTTCTTCTGGATCGTGATAATGGAAAAATCTCTTTTACCGGCGATTCCCGTAACGATATTGTCGGGCTCGTCGTCTTCGCATTTGTCAAATATATAGGTCCCCTCGTCGGAAGGCCGGTTCGTATTGAGGATATGAATCGGGATATTCTTTTCCTTTACGGGAAATACGGCCTCCTCGTGCAGAACGCTGGCGCCCATGTACGACAGTTCCCGCAGTTCGCTGTAGGTAATGGCGTTGATATGCCGGGGATTTTTTACAATCCGGGGATCCGCCGTCATGATCCCGGATACATCGGTCCAGTTTTCATAGATATCGGCGCTGACGACGTTTGCCAGAATGGAGCCGGTCACATCGCCGCCGCCCCGGGACATAATCCGGAGATTTCCGTTGGGCAGAGATCCATAAAACCCCGGTACAACCAGTTTGCTGCTGGTTTTTGTGATCTCCCCCAGCGTCCGCCGGATTTTTTCATAGTCGATGGTCCCGTCGTAATTGAAAAAAATCAAGTCCTTGGCGTCCACGAAAGCATAGCCTAAATATTCGGCCATCAAAAGGGCCGTCAAATATTCCCCGCGGCTCACGAGATAATGGATGTCTATTTTTTTGGTCAACTGCGATTTGATCAGGTCCAGTTCGCTCTCGATATCGTGGCGCAGACCCAGATCTTTTTTGATGGTCACAAAGC
>JAISST010000010.1 GCA_031272945.1 Fusobacteriaceae bacterium | reverse complement strand
ATTCATGGCGACGGCGATGGCCTCATGGGCCTCCTGGGAAATACTGCCGTAGGACATGGCCCCAGTCCGGAAACGCTTCACGATGGACTCCACCGGCTCCACTTTCTCCAGGGGAATTCCGTGTTTGGGATAACGGAAATCCATCAAATCCCGCAAGGTGATTTCCCGATTTTCTTTGTGAATTTCCGAGGAGAATTTCCGGAATTTTTCGAAATCCCCTTCCCGGGTGGATTCCTGCAGCAATTTGATGGTTCCGGGGTTGAACAGATGCTCCTCCTTTTCTTTTTTGACGGGGACGGGAAAGATCTTTTCCTCTTCGTCGGTGGCGTCAAAAACTTTGCTGTGCAAACGGTCCGTTTCCTTCGCGATGTCTTCAAGGGTAACGCCGCCGATCCTGCTGGCCGTTCCCGTGAAATATTTGCGGATCACTTCCGGCGCGATTCCGACGGCTTCGAAAATCTGTGCGCCCAGATAGGACTGGATTGTGGAAATGCCCATTTTTGAGGCGATTTTAATAATGCCGTTCAATACCGCTTCGCGGTAGTCCTCCACGGCGGCGTAGATTTCTTTTTCCAGCATGCCCCTGTCCACCATCTCTTCGATGGTGTCAAAGGCAAGATAGGGATTGATGGCGGAAGCGCCGTATCCTAAAAGGGTTGCGAAATGGTGCACGTCCCGCGGTTCGCCGGACTCGATGACGATGGCCACCGACACTCTCTTTTTTGTCCGGACAAGGTATTGATGGACGGCGGAAACCGCCAAAAGGGAGGGAATCGCCACATGATTTTCGTCTACGTCCCTGTCGGACAGAATCAGAAGCACGGCGCCGTCCCGCCAGGCCTTGTCAATGGTCACAAAGAGATTCTCCAGGGCCTTTTCCAGGGAAGAGCTCTTATAATAAGTGATCGGGATCGTTTCGGATTTCAGTCCCTTGTCGGCCAGATTTCTCAATTTCAGCATATCGAGGTTTGAGAGCACCGGATTTTCTATTTTCAGCACATTGCAATTGGTTTCCTTTTCCGTCAGAAGATCGCCGTCCTTACCGATATAGACGACCGGAGAGGTTACGATTCTTTCTCGGATCGCGTCTATGGGCGGATTCGTCACCTGGGCGAACAATTGTTTGAAATAATTGAAAAGAGGCTGATACTTGGGGGAAAGGACGGCAAGGGCCGTATCGACGCCCATGGAGCCCGTCGGTTCCTTTCCGTCTCTCGCCATGCTCAGGATGGCGCCGGTGTATTCCTCATAGGTATAGCCGAAGTTCTTTTGCAATTTGAGCCGCATTTCCGGAGAATATCGCGGAATACGTGCATTGGGGAGTTTCTGTTTCTTGAGTTCCACAAGGCTGTTGCAGAGCCATTCGCCGTAAGGCTGCCTTGCGGCGCAGATTCGTTTCAGATCGCCGTCGGCGATCAATTCCCCTTTTTTTGTATCGATCAGGAGCATCTGGCCCGGTCGGATTTTTTCCTTTTGCAGAACTTTTTCCTGAGCCACGGGCAGCGCCCCCACTTCGGATGAGATGATCACATCGCCGTTTTCCATCCGGTAATAGCGCGAAGGCCGGAGTCCGTTTCGGTCGAGCACGGCCCCCAAAATATCCCCGTCACAAAAAAGAACGAAGGCGGGCCCGTCCCAGGGCTCCAGCAGCGTCGCGTAATATTCGTAAAAATCCTTGACTTCCTGCGTCATGGTCCTGTTGTAATACCAGGGTTCCGGAATCGTGATCATGACTGCCATGGGAAGCGGAACGCCGTTCATCATCAGAAATTCCAGCGTGTTGTCGAGCATGGCCGTGTCCGAACCGCCCGGCGTCACGACCGGATAGATCTTGTGAAACTGCTCCCGCAATTCCCCTCCGTACATGGAATCCTCCCGGGAGAGCATTTTATTGGCGTTTCCCTGGATCGTATTGATTTCCCCGTTGTGCACAATCAAGCGGTAGGGATGCGCCCTTTCCCAGCTGGGGTTCGTATTCGTACTGAAGCGGGAATGGACGATACAAATGGCCGTCTCATAGTCCGGGTCCCGCAAGTCATTGTAGAAGGTGCGCAACTGGCTTACAAGGAACATGCCCTTATAGACGAGGGTTCTGCTGGAAAGGGAAACAATATAAGTATTGTCGTTGCTTTTTTCAAAAACTCTCCGGATCACATAGAGGATACGGTCAAAAGCGAGACCGGCGTCGGTATCGGCAGGTTTCCGGATGAATCCCTGCATAATACAGGGCATGCATTCCCGGGCGCGGGCGCCCAAAACATCCGGCGTGACGGGGACTTCCCGCCATCCGGCGAACAGGCAGCCTTCCTTTTCCGTAATGATTTCGAACATCTTTTTTGCCTGTTTTTTCAAGATTTCGTCCCGCGGAAAAAAGAATACGCCGATTCCGTATTCTCCGGCGGCGCCTATGGCGATGTCCGCTTTTTCACAGATTTTGGAAAAGAAACGATGGGATATCTGGAACATGATCCCGACGCCGTCGCCCGTTTCCCCGGCGGCGTCTCTTCCGGCGCGGTGATCCAGATTTTCCAGGATGTCCAGGCAGTCGGACACGATACGATGGGATTTTTTCCCGTGGATGTTGACGATGGCGCCGATTCCGCAGCTGTCGTGCTCCAAGACCGGACCGTACAGATTCCTGCCATTATGATACTCCTCTGTCATTGGTGATTCCCCCTTCGGTTTACAAAAATCAGGATATCGCGGAGATACCTGATTTTTCTGGTAAATGTTAAAATATTACCGTAAAGTATATATTATTTTGGGGGATTTGTAAAGAAAAAATTGCATTGTTGTACTAAAAATATAATACTTCATCTTTTTTCAAACAATTTATATCTTTTTAATCGCATTTGTTCCGAAAGCTGACAATTCCGCTTTGCATAGTCGAAGCTCGCATAAAAAAAGGGGACTTTCGTCCCCTACTTGATCTGCGCCCGCAAAGCTTCCGACACCGATTGATCAAAGCTGTCCGCCCTGACGGCGGTATTTTCCCGGATCCATTGGGATCGCTTCCGGGAAAGATCCGCTATTTTTTCCCGGATATTTTTTCTTTCCTCGATTTTTTCCCGCACATATTCTTCCCGCTGCGCCGCCGTCATTTCCCGCATTTCTGTCGGAAGCTCGTCCGTCTTGATGTCTTTGAGCTTTTTTTCCTTGTTTTCTACGGCCTGGATAAGATCATCGGCGGAATATGCGTAACTGTTGAGAGATTTATTGACGCTTCGGGCCGCGCCCGCTTCCATGGACGCGGTTTTCTTGATTCTGTCTCTTTTATCGGCGGCCGCCGTCAGAGAGGCGCTTCTGTTTTCCGCTTTTCCGAAGGGGATATAGATTTTGTCCATTTCATCCCCTAAATTTCGCAATTGGTCGTCATAGGGCGTCGATACCGTCGTTGTCCCTCCGTCCTGGGCGATCCTGAAATATTGCCCATTGGTGTTCTGGGCGATCTGTCGCCAGTATTTCTCGGTCATCCCCAGGTTGCCGCACTGGATGGCGTTGATCACAATGCCTTTCTTTGCCGCGCTTTTGGCGGTATTGACCGTCGTCGGGAAATCCTTGTAATCCGTATGGGGACGCGCGTCGCCCACGAGAAAAACGATTTGGCTGACTGTCTTCCCCGGTTTGGACCAATTCATTTTCTGCACCGCCACATGGAGGGCCTGCCGCACGTCTTCCGGCTCGTCGCCGCCCCCTTCGGCCTTGAATCCCATCAGATTCACATAGACGTCGTCGAGGTTTCCGGAGAGGGGAAAGGGGTTTACCACATAGGCGTCATTTCTGTCCCGATAGGCTACGAGTCCGATTTTGACACGGGTCCCTCTGTCCATGTTCTGCAACAGGTCATTGACTATACTCCAGATTTTTCTTTTGGCGCTCTCGATCAATCCGCCCATGGAACCGGTCGTATCCAGGACAAAAACGATCTCCACGTCTTTGGACGCATATTGTCGGGGCGTCTGTTTTTGCGATGCAATGGCGACGACTCCGATCAGAAAAAAACACAAAACAAGCATTTTCCGGCGCATGGTTCCTCCTATGAAAGCTACTCCTCTTTTTCCGGCAGCAGGGTGACGTCGATATAATTATTCAAATTGACGGCCTTTTTGGCCAAATCCAAAATTCTGGCGCCCGTTACTCGCTTCTTGTATTCGGCCGGCGTCGGAATGTTGAAACTGTCTCCCACTGTGAATTTCTGGTAATAATAGTTCATCCAGTATGCGTTTCGCAAAATGTCGTTGCGGTAGGAGAGATTGAAATTGTTGTAGATGCTTTCCATTTTGTAGTTAGGAATCCGCGATCCGCCGCGCAGCTTTTTCAGCACATTGACCGTGGCTTTTTTGATTTCCTCCACCCGTTTCGGCTCGCAGCTGAACTGGATCATCAGCCGGTTTTCCCCGTAATTATTGGGGGACAGGGCTACGTAAGAGCTGATGGCGTAGACGCCGCCCAATTTTTCGCGGATCTCATCGTTCAAATCCATATTCAGCAATCTGGAAAAAGCCGCGAACAAAAGTCTTTCGTTTTCTCCGTATTTGTAATTATAGGGGAAAATCAAAGTGACGGTGGCTTTTTTATCGATGCCCTTCACAAGGGTTTTTGTTTCGATTCCCTTGGGAATATTGAGGTTGAGCTCTTTTACGCCCTCCACGGGTTCTCCGCCGGGGAGGGAGGCGAAATATTTTTTGAGAATGCCCTCCAGGCTCCCTTCGTCATAGGAACCTACAATCACGAGATCAAAGCCGTTGAAATTGTCAAATTGCTCCCGGAAAACCCGCAGCAGTTCCTCCGGAGAAATCTTTTTCAGTTCTTCCAGCGTCAGGGGAAGCCGCCGCTCATGTCCGCCGCTGTAAATCCTTGTGAGTTCGTCTCTGTACAGTACAGAGGGGGAATTGTGCCGATTGCGGATGTTTTCGGCCACTTCCGACAGGATATTCTGGAAGATCGCCGGATCCACCTTCGGTTCCCGCAACTGGTAAGTCATGTATTCCAGCACGGGAATCAGACCTTCTTGATCGCAGACAATCTCGATCCCCTGCTCGTAATCGTCAATGTAGGGACTCAGGGAAATGTTCTTTCCCTTCATAAAGGACTCGATATCTTTCGGCGCCAGGTTCGCAACGCCGGAGTTTGAAATAATCGCGGGCGCGAAGAGGGCGTTTAAAAATCCCGTGTAGGACAGGTTGGAAGAGCCTTCTTTTTTGAATAATCGCAGCATGATCCGGTCTTTGTCAAAGTCCGTCTTTTTTGCCATGACGCGAATGCCGTTGGAGAGAATCCAACCGCCGGCTTTTGTTTTTTCCGCCCCGCCTTCTTTGATGACGGCAGGCGGCAGCACAACTTCCTTTGCGGCAAAATCGAGGTCGCTCTCTTTCTGCGCCGCTCCGGTCACAATGGTCTTCAGTTCCGCTTCATCGGGAATCGTTGTGTTTTTGTCAGAGGCGGAGATAAAGTAGAGGGATTCTTCGGAGAAGAGCTCCCGGGCATAGGCGTTGAGGTCTTCCACCGTAATGGATTCCATGTTTGCCGAAAAGACCTCAAATTCTTTTTCGATCCCGATATAGCTTTCTCCGGTCAGATAGTGCCGGAGAATCTCTTGGGCGATACGCTCATGGCTGATGCTGTCTTTGTTTGTCAGGAGATTTTTGAAGGAATTGAGCATATTCTTTTTTTCAAGGTCCAGTTCCACCTGGGTGATCCCTTTTTCCGCCGTCGCTTTTAAAATACGACAGCCTAGTTCAATGCCGTCTTTTGTCCTGTCTTCCTTGATCACAATGCCCAGGGTGATCATATCGTGGGTGATATTGAAATTGTTTGAATAGAAGGCGCCTTCCAGGAGCGGCGTGTCTTTTTCCGTCAGCAGGTTGCTGATCCTGGTATTCAATATCCCGTAGAGCAGCGATTTGATATTATTTTGCCGATATCTTTCGGGGGTATTGATGACTTCGCCCTCGACGATTCTTGTGATATACAGTACCGTGGCCAGCAATTCCGGATCCTTGAATACGACGTATTTGTCTTTGATCTTGTGGATCGGATAGACCGGCGGTTTTTTATATTCCTGGCGCGGCTGATAGGAAAAATATTTTTTGATCAGGGCTTCCGTACGGGGGATGTCCAGATCGCCGATGGCAATGACCGCCATATTGGCCGGATTGTACCATGTGTCATAAAACAGGCGCAAGCGTTCGGGCGTGGCTTTTCCGATGCTTTCCACGGTTCCGATGGGAAAACGGTCATAGTAGCGCGTATTGTCCAACAGCGCCTTTTTGCGAATGTCTCCGAGTCTCTGGGTCAGTCCCTGCTGCAAGCGCCATTCCTCGAGGATAATTTTTTTTTCGCTTTCGAGATCCGCTTTCCTCAACGTGACCTCATTGGCCCATTCCCGCAGGATTTCCACGCCTTTTTCGAATTTGGCCTTGTCGTCTGTGGGCAGCAGCAATTTGTAGACCGTTTCGTCAAAGGAGGTGTAGGCGTTCAAGTCGCCGCCGAAACTGAGGCCTATGGATTGCAGATAGCGAATCATATCGTTTTTTTTGTATTTTTTGGTGCCGTTGAAGGCCATGTGCTCGATAATATGGGCAATCCCCTCGTCTCCGTCCTCTTCCTCGATGGATCCCGCCTTGACAACCAGATTGAGGATGGCTTTCTTCTCGGGCTTTTTGTTTTTCAGAATAAAGTATCGCAGCCCGTTGGGAAGCGTTCCCCGATGCAGGCGCGGGTCCGTTTCAAATTCTTCGGAAAACAATGCGAACGCAAACAGGAGAAAAAGAACTCCCGCAATTTTTTTGATCATTTGTTGACTCCTTCGAAATATATCAGGGATTTACGCTTTCGGTTTGTACATTTTCTGTGATAGGGCCGGCTTCCGTTTCCGTATTGCCTGTATTTTCATCTTGTTTGTTTTCTTCCGTTCCGCCGCCTGCGGAGACGGCTACGCTCTCTTGCTTTTGAGGATCCGCTGGATCTGCCGCAACGACTGCTCCGGTTTTCTCCTCATGCTTTTCGGAAACTGCGCGCTCTTCCGCCATCGCCGGATCCTCCCCTGGGGTTTTCACATCCCGGACTTCCTCTTGGGTCGCCGCTCGCTCCTGTTCGGCCGGCTGCTCCGGTTTGATGTCCGCTTCTCCGGTTTTTTCAGACTTTTTCCCGCTTATGCCCCCCGAAAGCGGGGGCGCAAGGTTTTCCATGGCTTCCTCATAGGCTTCTCTGTCAAGAATTTCCGCCTTTTTGATGACGCCGGAGTGGGAATACAGTTCGAGTCCTAAATAGAGGGCCTTGGATGTGTCCTCTCTCGATATGATTTCATCGATGCGCTCCGTATTCAGGAGTTCCGCTTTTTTGATCGTGTAGACCGTATCTTCGTCCTGACTGCGGGATCCAACGGGAACCGTGTAAATCTGGTATTCCGAGTTGAGGGGAATCCAGAATTCATTGCGGTAGCCCACCCTCGTGATGGAGAAGAAGCGTTTTTTGCTCCCGTCCTGCGTCAGATCCATCAGGGAATTATACAGGTGATTTACCTTGATTGCGTAAAAAATCAGCACAAGGACAATAAAATATACGAAGTTATTCCAGAATTTTCTGTGCAGGATATGGATGAAAAAATTCACGGTCAGCGACACGACAAACAGGAAAAATACGGCGCCGGTCCCGATCTTCACCTGCAGCGCGCCCTTTCCCGTCGTAGGATTTTTCGCCAGCAGCCATAGCGCCAGCCCGATCAGGCAAAGGATTACGCCGATCTGAAACAGGATGATCAGGACGATCCGGAGCCTTTTGCGCAAGCGTGCGGCCTTTCTCTTTTTTTCAATGATTTTTCCCGTTTCCGCGTATTTTTTTTGCTCCGGGTTTTCGTTGATCCGGGCGGGCAGACGGGAATAATTCCCGGTCGCTTCGGCCATTTTCGCGAAATCCATGGCGAAGTTGTTCTGCAGCTCCCGGTGGCGCAAAGATCCTTCGACGCTCAAATAGATATTCGGATAGAGTTTTTTCAGAAAATTTGTGACGCGGTATCCTCTGAGCGTGTACATTTGCGAGGTGTTCGTGATGATTTGCATGGCCGGGACGCGCTCCACCCCAAAGACTTCCTCCGTTTGCTGCTGGTAAATCCAGATCAGTTTTTCCCTGGCCAGCATCTGGAACATGAAAAAGCCCCGAATCAAGGCAAGCCCTTCCTTCGTGAGGATGGCCATGTTTTTGTGCCCGTATTTCAGCGCCAGGTTGTACAATTTTTCGTTCATTTCCAGATCTTCCTGATCCAGAAGATTCAAGATTCCCTGGTATTTTTTCTTCCGGGAAACATAAAAATATGCCGTCAATGTCGCAAAGACAGACAATATCGCGACCAGTACGATGGCAAATACCGAAAAATTTCTCCGGTAATTTTTTCTGCCGAACCAGCCGAAGAGGCCGAGACTGATCAAGAAAGCAAAGCAGATGATCCACCAAATTCCTACGATCCGCTTTCGCAATTCCTCCTTGAAATTCTCCGTGATTTTTAATTTTCTTTCTTCCATGCGCTTCTCCGTATTCATGCATATAAAAAACTGAGATACATAGATCTTTCAAGATATTGTATAATAAGTTGCGCAAATTTATTTCAGCATAGAAATAGACATAGCTTTCGCCATTTGGTATAATTAAGTTACCACACAAAATAAACCAAGGAGGCAAATGCTATGTCTGGT
>JAISST010000149.1 GCA_031272945.1 Fusobacteriaceae bacterium | reverse complement strand
AAGCCTTCTTATACAGGTTTTTCGCTTGGCCAAAATTGATCTGAAAAAAGGAAAGAGGGGATATATGAAAAGAGATTCCTTCGATTTCCTCCCGCAGCGTTTCCTTCCCCCAAAGCAGGCGGTTTTCTTTGCCGAGAGCGACGTTTGTCCGCTCCGGATTCAGGGAAACATAGAGGGAGCGGATCTCGGGAATCAATTCCTTCAAGGCCAAAAGGATTCTTTCGCTCTCCAGGTCTCTTCGGGCCGCGTTTAACACTAAAAGGACCATGGCTTCCCCGGCGCTGTTTGTCCGGACCATCACGTGACGCAACAAGCCGCTATGGAAGTTTTCATCATACACCGGAAGTCTGTTTTCGTTCAGCAGTCTCTTTAATTCCCGGATAATCTTGTTTCCCAGGCGGGAATTCAGCATATTTTCACGGACTTCGAAGACCTCATGGGAATGTCTTGCGTAAAAGCCCGTGATGATTTCCCCCTTTCGCCGGGAAAAGGGTTCGATGATTTTATTCCGGTAATGATAAATCTCCGGGGAGGGAGCGACCTCTTCCACCGGAATCTCCTCCATTTTTCCGATTTTTCGGAGGACTTCCGCCACAATCTCCTTCTTGTATTTCAGTTGCGCATCGTAGCGCAGCATG
This sequence comes from Fusobacteriaceae bacterium, assembly GCA_031272945.1. Taxonomy (GTDB): domain Bacteria; phylum Fusobacteriota; class Fusobacteriia; order Fusobacteriales; family Fusobacteriaceae; genus JAISST01. The sequence continues at coordinate 26,935 of JAISST010000149.1, read as the reverse complement.
GCGAAATTACAGCCCTGCCAGTCTTCAAAACTGATTTTCCCCGTATCCGGAACGCGTTCGGGTCCCGGCGTCAAAATCTGCGTGATCAGGCCCCGGGCATAGTTTTTTTTGGCGGAAATAATCCGGATTTGTAAAAGATCCCCGGGAACGGACATCGGCACGAAAACGGCGACGCCGTCGCAGTACCCCAAGCCTTCCCCGCCGACAACGATTTTTTCGATCCGGATATCCCGGATCTCCCCTTTCCGGAGCGCTTCATCTGCTTTCATCGCGCTCCTTTTTGTCGCTGATTTCAAAAAGGATCACGCTTTTGCTGTCCGCGGTTTTCATCTGGTAGAGTTTTTGCATATCCTCTTCGATTTTTTCGAGGGAAGCCTTTTCGTCATAGGTTCTCTTGCTGCTGTCCAGCTGTTTCAGCGTGGCGGCCAGCTCTCTCTCCCCTTCGGCGATTCTTCTCTCAAGCCCCGCGATCTGGATTTTCACATAACCGTGGACAATCAATACGGTTACGACAAACAGAGAAACAAAAAATATCCGTTTCATAATTCCCGTTCCTTTTACAGTTTTTCCACGACTCTCAATTTGGCCGAATGGGCCCTGTAGTTTTCCGACAATTCCTCTTCCGAGGGGAGCAGGGGCTTTTTTGTCAAAATACGCGCCGTGGGCTTTTTCCCGCAAACGCAGACAGGCAGTTCCGGAGGACAGGTACAACCTGTCGCAAACTCTTTGAAGCAATTTTTTACGATCCGGTCTTCCAGAGAATGAAAGGAAATGACCGCCAGTCTTCCGCCGGGTTTTAAAAACGCGAGCCCTTTCCGAAGCGCCTTCTCCAATACCTCCAACTCGCGGTTTACCTCTATGCGAAGCGCCTGGAACGTCTTTCGCGCGGGATGCTTTCGCGTCTTGCCGGGACAGGCTTTTTTGATCAAGGTCACAAGATCTGTGGTCGTTTCGATTTTTTTCTCCTGCCGTCCGCTCACGATGTAACGCGCTATTTTCCGCGCGTGCGCTTCCTCCCCATAATCAAAGAGAATCCTCGTCAGATCCTCCTCTTTATAATGATTTACGATGTCGGCGGCCGTCTGCGGATTTTCCATATCCATCCGCATGTCCAGCGGCACGTCTTCCTTATAGGAAAAACCGCGGTCCCCCTCGTCCAGTTGTCCCGAAGACACGCCGATGTCCAGGAGGATTCCGTCAAGGGCGTCACATCCCGCCCCATACAAAACCACATCGAGGTTTTCAAAATTGTTTTTGAAAATCGTGACGCGCTCCCCGAAAGGAGACAAGCGCTCCCGGGCAACCGCAAGAGCCCGGTCGTCCTGGTCTATGGCGATCAGCCGTCCGTCGGAGGAAAGACGTCGCAGAATTCCTTCCGCGTGTCCCCCGCCTCCCAGCGTACAATCGAGATAAGTTCCCGACCGGTTTGTCACGAGATAATCGAGGACTTCTTTATAAAGGACCGGAATATGATAGGCTTTTTGCTCCATATGCCCTTTGCGCCCCCTAAAAATACAGGATCCTGATCAGGATTTTCACGACGAATTCCACGAAAAACATCAGGATAATCGGGGAAAAATCAATTCCCATGGCGGGAAGATATTTCCGGATCGGATACAGAAAGGGTTCCGTAATATCGTAAAGAATCCTTCCCAAGGCGCTTTGCCGGTAGCGGTAGGGCAGCCAGGACATCAGACAGCGCGCCAAAAGAACAAGGTCCACCAATTTGACGACCTTGCTTAAAATCAATACCAGGATATAGCGTATGTTCATTTTTGCTCCGTTTCACCGCATAACGGCGATCCTTCTGTTAAATATTGTTCAGAATATAATGCTTGGCTTTGACGGAATATTCCCAGCCGGACCAGATCGTGAGAACGACCGGAATCAGCATCAGATACATCATCGGAAAATGAAATTTTCCCAATTTCACCGCGGGTCCCGTCAAAAGGATCAACAGCGTGACGATCATCTGGCTGGAGGTTTTGTATTTTCCAAGCTTTCCCGCGGGGATCACTTCCCCGTGGGCGGCCGCCAGCATCCGGATGCCGCTGATCAAAAATTCCCGGGCGATGACCACGATGGACATCCAGGCGGGAATATAGTCCAGTTTGACAAAAAGTACCAGCGCCGAAATCACCAGAACCTTGTCGGCCAAAGGATCCATGATGATCCCGAAATTGCTGATCAGATTGTATTTTCTCGCGATATATCCGTCAAAAAAATCCGTCACGGAGGCGACCACAAAAATGACAAAAGCAATGAGGCGCCAGATAAAACCATGTTGTTCAGAAGCTTGCAAAAAGAAGATAAAGGGTACGGTCAGAATGATTCTTGTAAAAGTAAGCTTGTTGGGCAGATTCATAATTCACGTATTATAAGTACCGGCTCCGGATCTATAATACTACCTCCTTTTTATGATATTCCGTTTCGTTCTTCCTGTTTTTTTCTTTTCCACAATCTTTCCCGTAAAATCATAATCAAAATTCTGCTCCGGAATGACGGTCACAATCTCACCGGGCTTCGCGTCGCCGCTTACGAAGACCTTTCCGTCGATATCCCAGGCCTGGGACATGGTCCTTCCTTCCAGAAGTTCCGGATCTTCCGCCGAGACGCCGTCAATCAATACCGCTACCGGACGGCCCAATCGTTTTTTATTCCTTTGCGCCGCGATTTCCCGTTGCAGGTTTGCCAACTCCGTTTCCCGCCGTTCCTTGACGTCTTCGGGAATCTGGTCTTCCATGTCGTAAGCAGGCGTTCCCTCTTCCCGGGAATAGCGAAATATTCCCGCGTAATCAAACTGAAATTCCTTGAGAAATGTCTTCAATTTCAGAAATTCCTGCTCCGTTTCCCCGGGAAAACCTGTGATGACCGAAGTTCTGAATACCGCGGCGGGGATTTCCCGCCGGATTTCGGCAAGTTTCTCCCGGATGGCGGGACCCGTCGTCTGTCTTCCCATTTTTTGCAAGATGCGGGAAGAAATGTGCTGGATCGGAAAATCAAAATATTTGCATATTTTTTTTTCGTCCCGGTATAATTCCAAAAGCTCCCGATCGAAAGAACCCGGGTAAAGATAATAAATCCGGATCCAGGTGATGTCCGGGATTTTTACCAATTGGCGCAAAAGCGTTGCCAAAGAAGGTTTTCCATAGAGGTCGCGTCCGTATTCCGTAGTCTCCTGGGCGAGAATATTGAGTTCTTTCACGCCATTTTTCGCAAGCCGATTGGCTTCCGCTACAATATCCTCAATTTTTCTGCTCTTGAGTTCCCCCCGCAGATCGGGGATGATACAGTAAGTACACTTCCGGTCGCAACCTTCGGCGATCTTGAGATAGGCCAGGTGCGACGGCGTCGTCAGTATCCGCGCCGTGTCCGCTTCGGGTAAAAATCCTTTCTGTTCAAAACTGCCCACCCGCCGGTCATCCAACACTTCCCGGAAAATCCGGGAGACGGAGGCGACATCCCCCGTCCCGATGACGGCGTCTATTTCCGCGATTTCCTTCAGCAGTTCCTCCCGGTAGCGCTGGGCAAAACAACCGCTCACGATGAGTTTTTTCAATTGTCCGCTCTTTTTCATTTCCGCCAGCGAGAGGATCGTTTCCACGGATTCTTTTTTGGCCTGCTCGATAAAGCCGCAGGTATTGACGAGCGCCACGTCGGCTTCCTCCGGACGCTCCGTGAGACGGACATCCGTCTCGCCCGCGAGAATCCCCATATAATGCTCGCTGTCTACGAGATTCTTGCCGCATCCCAGACTGACTACGGCCAATTTCAATAGTTTACTCACTTGTCTTACTCTCTTTTCGGGCGCTCAGTCCTTTTTGATTCTCTTTTTGCTCAGGCTGATTTTGCCGTTTTCGGTCCCGATCACTTTCACATCGAATATATCGCCTACTTTGAGGACGTCGCCGGGTTTGGCCACTCTTTGCTTCGAGATCTCCGATACATGCAGCAGTCCTTCCTTCCCCGGGAGGATTTCCATAAAGGCGCCGAAGTCTTTGATGCTCACGACTTTCCCCTCGTAAATCTCTCCTACTTCCACGTCTTTTACGTAGCGGTTCACAAGCCGGACGGTCTCATCCAAAGCAAACACGTCCTTCGAATAAATGAAGACGGAACCGTCGTCGTTGATGTCAATGACGGCGCCGGTCTGCTCGATAATGCCCTTGACATTCTTCCCGGCCGGTCCGATAAGCGCTGAAATCTTGTCGATGGGGATCTGGAGTTTGACGATCCGCGGCACGTTGTCCTTGAGAGGACCGGGCGCGGCAATGGTCCGGTTCATGAGGTCCAAAATCTCCAGTCTGGCCTTCAGGGCCTGGGAAAGGGCGATCCGCATGATCTCCTCCGTGATTCCCGTAATCTTGATATCCATCTGCAGAGCCGTGATCCCGTTTTTCGTTCCCGCCACCTTGAAATCCATATCTCCGAGATGGTCTTCGAGACCCATGATATCTGTCAATACTGTAAATTCATCCCCCTGTTTGATGAGACCCATGGCGATTCCCGCCACATGCTCCCGGATGGGAACGCCCGCCGCCATCAAAGACAGAGAGCCTCCGCATATGGAAGCCTGGGAAGAGGATCCGTTGGATTCCGTAATTTCCGATACGACCCGCACTGTATAAGGGAATTCTTCCTCCGTAGGCAGCACATAGCGCAAAGCCCTCTCAGCCAGAGAGCCGTGGCCCAGTTCCCTTCTGCCGGGCGCGCCCATTCTGCCGGTCTCTCCGACGGAATAGGGCGGGAAATTGTAGTGCAGATAAAACTTCTTGTAGTAGTCTTCCTCGAGATTGTCCACATGCTGCTCGTCTTCTTTTGTTCCCAGCGTCGTAACGACCAGGGCCTGGGTCTCTCCTCTCGTGAACATGGCCGAGCCGTGAGGTACGGGCAGTACGTTGATTTCGGCAAAGAGCGGCCGGATTTCGTCGGTCTTTCTGCCGTCGACCCTGTGCTTGCGGTACAGGATGGAATCCCGCACGTACTGCTTCATGAGATCGTGGTAGTAGTTTTCAAATTCCGCCGTAATTTCCGCTTCCACTTCGATTTCTTCCAAAAGGGAGCGACCTTCGGGATTGCAGTTTTCCAGAACGAACGCCGTATAGAGCTCGTCCCGCAGAGCGTCCACCGCTTCGTCGCGGTTCTGCTTGCCTAAGGTCATCACGGCCTCCTTGAGGCGTTCGGTCCCCCGGGCGTCGATAAAATCTTTCACCAATGGCAATACGGGCTTTTTCTCCCAGGCGATCTTTTCTTTGCCGATTTCCGCGGCGATGGTCTCCTGAAACGCGCAGATGGTCTTGATATGTCCGTGGGCAAAGAGTATGGCTGCAAGCATTGTCTCTTCGTCCAGTTCCCTGGCGCCGGCTTCCACCATATTGACGGCGTCTTTCGTTCCGGCCACTTTCAATTCCAGCTGTCCTTCCCGCAGTTGGGCGGGTGTTGGATTCAAGATGAACTGCCCGTCTTTCATTCCCACCGTAACGCCCGCTACCGGACCCAAAAACGGAAGATCCGACAGCATGAGGGCCATGGATGAGCCGGTGATCCCCATAAAATCAGGCGTATTGTTGTCGTCAAAGGACAGCACCGTATTGACAATATGGACGTCGTAGCGGAATCCGTCGGGAAACATGGGCCGTATGGGCCGGTCGATGAGCCGCGCGGTCAGCGTGGCGTCCGTTGAGGGACGACTTTCTCTCTTGTTGAAGCCGCCGGGAAATTTTCCCGAAGCATAAAATTTTTCAATAAAATCCACGGTCAAAGGAAAGAAATCTCCCCCCTCCCGCGGTTCCTTGCTGCGGTTCACCGTACAAAGCAGCACAGTATCCCCGTATCTTACGACAACAGCCCCGTCGGACTGCCGGGCGTATTTGCCGATGGAAAATGACAGCGTCCTGCCTGCCAGTTCCAGTCCGTATTTTTTTTCATCAAACATAGTTCCTCCAAATGATATAATAGGATTTTCGGAGAATAATACGGCGGCGCGACTCCACGTAAATAATAAGGAGAAAACAAAAAACAGTCTTTTTTGTTCACTTCTTACTACTTACTTTGTTTCGGAATCTGCCATATTATTTGGCTCCACTGATAGTATACCACTTAACCGCCCGTCTGACAACTTTTTTTATTGTTCTCTTTCGCTTTTTTCATATTTTTCATTGCGACCGGCGCAAAAAAAATCCTTCCGGAAAGGATTTTCCGAAAGGACTCTTTTTTCGTGAATTTTTACTTGGCGCTGTAGTCGAAGAAGCCGACTCCGGTTTTTCTGCCGAGTTTTCCGCCTCTCACCATCTGACGCAGCAAGCGCGAAGCCCGGTATTTGGAATCCTGCGTCTCCGCGAAATACGTGTCCATAATATGCAGGCAGGTGTCGAGACCGATGAGATCCGCCAGGGCCAGGGGACCCATGGGATGATTGCAACCCAGCATCATAGCCTTGTCGATATCCGCGGGACTTGCCAGCCCCTCTTCAAGCACGATAATCGCTTCGTTCAACATGGGAATCAGGATCCGGTTTACGACGAAGCCCGGTCCTTCTTTGACTTCGATGGGATCTTTGCCGATGGTCTTCGAAAGTTCATAGATCGTCTTGAAGGTTTCATCCGAAGTCTTCAATCCCCGGATGACTTCCACAAGCTTCATGACTGTGGCGGGATTGAAGAAATGCATGCCGATAAACTGCCCTTCTCTTTTTGTGGCGGAAGCGATTTCCGTAATCGAGATGGAGGAGGTGTTTGTCGCTAAAATCGTTTCCGGCTTGCAAAGTTTGTCCAGTTCCGTGAAAAGATCCTTTTTGATCTTTACATTCTCAAGAATCGCTTCCAGGACCAGATCCGCGTCTTTGGCTCCGTCCAGAACCGTCGTAAACGAAACTCTGCCCAGAATCGCGTCTTTTTCCGCGGCTTCCATTTTTCCTTTGGAAACCAGCTTCTCCAGACCCTTGACAAGCTTGTCCTTGGATTTTCCGATGATTTCATCGTTGATATCCCGGAAAATTACTTCCATTCCGGATTTCGCAAAGACCTGACCGATATCCAGCCCCATTTGTCCGGCGCCGACTATAAAAATTTTTTTCATGATGCTTTTCCTCCTTGATAAAAGTTTTTCTTCATTCCATATTATATATTACTATGAAATTGCGCTTCTGTAAATATTTTTTTTCAAAATTCCGACGACATTTTAAATATACGGGAAATGTAGGCCTTCGGGAAGTTTTTTTTGTTTTTCGCGGGAAATTGTGGTATAATAAGGAATAACGACAGCGAGGGAGCCCCATGAAAAAAATCAGAGTGACGGTCCCGGAAGATATTTGGCGGATGATGAAAAACGATATCGACGAATTCGGTATCAACAACAACAAACTCTGCAACTATATCCTGACCGAATTGAAATACAACAAGAATCTCGATGTGGATAAGCTCCTGGAACCGCTGGGCCGTCCGCTCAAGCGGATCATCCAGTTTGACCTCAACGTATCCAACAAAGAGATTTATTTTGATATTCTGAAAGAAAACGGCGTCGATGTGGAAGCGGAATACTTCCGGGAACTTTTCGGCCTCTACTGCTCCAAATTCAAATACCAGCGGGAGCTTTTTATTTTTCGCGACAAAGTCAAGGATATTGTGGACGCGGTCCGGGAAAAAAGAAAACTGAAGCTCAAGTATCTGGGAAAAGTGGTCACTGTGGAGCCCTACTTTATCAAGAGAGAAGAGCAGGGAGACGAGAATTTCCTGTTCGCTTACAATGAGGAACAAAAATCCTATATGAATTATAAATTGAAAGAATTGGAGATTGTTTCCATTCTCGATGAAAAAATCCGGGGCAAAGATAAAAAATATATCGAAAATGTCCGGAAAAATTTCGATCCCTTTCTGGGAAACGGGAATATTGTCAAAGTCCGGCTCACGAAAATCGGGGAGGGACTTTTGAAAAGCCTGACGGCCTATCGCCCGAAACTTCTGAAAAACGAAGGGAGCGTCTGGTATTTTGAAGCGGCCAATGAAAACGCCAAATTATATTTCCGGCAGTTTTCCAAGGAAGCGGAAATTTTGGAACCGGCCCTATTAAGACGGGAAATCGCCGAAGAATACCGACAGGTTCTCGAATTATACAAATAATCATATATGCCGTATATGATCCAACCGGAAAATCATGTGTTCGCATAATGAAATATTGTTTTTATTTTGAATCAAAAAGGGGAGAAATCAAAATTGTAACAAATCCAAAAATTACATCCAAAAATAGTATTGATCATAAGGAGATGTTTTTTTTACCGGGACGGCCGCGGATCAAAAATCTCCATGGAAAACACAACATCTTGTAATCGATTCAAGCATTCACACAATATATTGGTATTTTTAAAAAAAAAATAGTATGATATACACAGGTAAAAAGCAAATTTTTACCTGTGTTTTTTGAAAAGCAAAATCCGGGTGATGGCGATTACCCCGCAAGCTCCGAAAAACACGGGAAGACATTTCCCCACACACATATTTTAAGGAGGAAAAAATGAAAAGGGTGATCAAAAGAGAGGGCAACATCGTACCCTTTGACGGAAACAAGATTGCGAATGCGATCACAATGGCGTTCAAGCAAAATGCGAGGCCGGTGAACCAGGAGCTCATTGAGAAAATCGTTTCTCAGATCTCCAATCTGGATACAAAGATCCTGCATGTGGAGGAAATCCAGGACATGGTCGTCAAAAAACTCATGTCGTCCACCGAAAAAGATATCGCTATGTCTTATCAGAGCTATCGTACGCTGCGCACGGAGATCCGGAACAAAGAAAAGGGGATCTATAAGCAGATCGGTGAGCTGATTGACGCTTCGGACAGCCATATTATGACCGAAAACGCCAACAAGGACGCCAAGACCATTTCAGTCCAGCGGGATCTTTTAGCGGGGATCTCATCCCGGGACTACTATCTGCACAAGGTTTTGCCCAAGCATATCGCAGCGGCCCATGAAAAAGGGGAGATCCATATCCACGACCTGGACTACCTGCTGTTCCGGGAGACGAACTGCGAGCTGGTCAACATTGAACGCATGCTGGCGGGGGGCTGCAACATCGGCAACGCCAAGATGATGGAAGCCAATTCCGTGGAAGTGGCGGTCGGGCATATCGTACAGATCATCGCCTCCGTCTCGTCCAATACCTACGGCGGCTGTTCCATCCCCTACATCGACAGGGCCCTTGTGCCTTACATCAAGAAAAGTTTCAAAAAACATTTTTTGAAAGGCCTCAAATACATTCACAAACTGCCGGAAAACGAAATTCAGGTTCTGAAAGACTTCAGTTCCATCGAATACGCCAACACGGCTCTCCGGGAAAAATATCCCGAAGCGTTCCGTTTCGCGGCCGATATGACGACGGATTCCGTCCGGCAGGCCATGCAGGGGCTGGAATACGAAATCAATTCCCTGTCTACGGTAAACGGTCAGACGCCTTTTACGACGATCGGGCTCGGGACGGAGACGTCCTGGGAAGGGAAACTCGTGCAGGAATTCGTATTTCGGACAAGGATGGAAGGTTTCGGCGCCAAAAAAGAAACCGCCATTTTCCCCAAAATCGTATTTGCCATGACCGAAGGGCTCAACTTCAATCCGGAAGATCCCAATTGGGATATTGCCCAGCTGGCCTTTGAATGCATGACCAAATCCATTTATCCGGACATTCTCTTTGTGTCCATGGAGCAGGTGGAAAAGGGAACGGTCGTGTATCCCATGGGTTGTCGGGCCTTCCTCTCCCAGTGGTTTGACAAAGACGGCAAGGAAGTCTACGCGGGGCGCTTCAACATGGGAGCCACCTCCATCAACCTGCCGCGCATCGCCATCAAGAACAAAGGGGACGAAGCGGGATTTTACAAAGAACTGGACAGAATCATGGAACTCTGCAAAGAAAACAGCATGTTCCGGGTGCATTATCTCGAAAAGACCCAGGCGGAAATGGCCCCGATCCTCTGGATGTCCGGCGCTCTTGCGGTGAAAAACGCCAAAGAGACCATCGCGGACCTCGTCTGGGGCGGTTACGCCACCATCTCCATCGGTTACATCGGTCTTTCCGAAGTTTCCCAGCTGCTGTACGGGAAAGATTTTTCCCAGGATGAAGAAATCTACGAAAAGACGTTCAACATCATGAAATACATGAGTGAAAAAGTACTGCAATTCCGGAAAGAGACCGGCGTGGGTTTTGCCTTTTACGCTACGCCCAGCGAGTCGCTCTGCGACCGCTTCGCGCGCATTGACAGAAAAGAATTCGGGGATATCGAGGGGATCACGGACAAGGGCTACTACGACAATTCCTTCCACGTTTCCTCCCGGGTGAAAATGAATATGTTTGACAAGCTGCGCATGGAGGCTTTGGGCCACAAATACTCGGCCGGCGGACACATCAGCTACATCGAAACCGATTCCTTGCAAAAAAATCTCGACGCGGTCTACTCGATCCTCAAATACGCCAGAAGCGTCGGCATCCATTACATGGGCATCAATCAGCCTGTGGACAAATGTCACAAATGCGGTTTCGAAGGCGAATTCCTCGCGACGGAGGAGGGATTCCAGTGTCCCCAGTGCGGCAATAAGGACAATGATCAGATGAACGTGATCCGGCGGGTGTGTGGATACTTGAGTCAACCCAACGCGAGACCCTTCAACGAGGGCAGGCAGAAAGAAATCGTGGGACGGGTAAAACACGGCTCATAAGCGGAGTTGGCATGAATTATTCCGATATTAAATACGCGGATATGATCAACGGCGAAGGAATCCGGGTGAGTTTGTTTGTGAGCGGCTGTGACCATGCCTGCGCAGGTTGTTTCAACAAAGTCTCCTGGGATGAAAACTACGGAAAACCATTCACCGAAGCCTCGGAAAAAGAAATTTTTGATTATTTTACCAAATACGGCCATTCCCTGAGAGGGCTCTCCCTCTTGGGGGGTGATCCCACCTATCCGAAGAATATCGAACCCCTGACGGAATTCTTGAAGCGTTTCAAAGAGAAATTCCCCGATAAGGACGTCTGGATCTGGAGCGGTTTTACCTGGGAGGAGATCCGGGAAGACGAAAAAAAAGCCCGCTTGCTCTCTTATTGCGACGTGCTGGTGGACGGACGCTTTGTGGAAAATCTCAAAGACATTACGCAAAAATGGAAAGGGAGCCTCAATCAGAGGGTCCTCGACGTTAAAAAGACCATGGCCGCCGGAACGGCGGTCGAATATAAAAAACGCCCGGCCTGATTTTGGCAGGGCGTTTTTTAATAGCTTCTCCTGCGCCCGCGGGTATTTTTCCGGGGAGGGGGCTCAGGCGCCGGCGGCGCCTCCTCCGGCATTCCTTTGAATACGAGCTTTTCTTCTTTGAGCTCTACGGCTTCCGCGGCGCTTTCAAGCTTTTGCTTCAAGCTTTGCCCTTTTTCGGACAGATGCTTTATCCGGCGCAGGTCGGCCAATACCCCTTGAAAGACTGCCCAATCGTCGGCCGTAATGGCGGAAAGCCTGTTGTTCCTGTGGGAATCCCGGGCGGCGCTGACGATTGCGGCTACGCTTTCCGCCGTCGCCACCCGTTCCTCCGCCGGACTCCGGCTCGCAACGGGTACGGCGGTCTGTTTTTGCCGGGCGCCGCCCCGGAGGCTGCCGCCTGACGTCAGTACCATAAGGCAAAGCGCCGGTATCCATATGGCGTTTATTTTTTTCATGGGCTTCCTCCGGAGTCTTCTTTGCTTTTATTATTTTCTTTATTTTTCTTCTTTATTTTTTTCATTATATGCCAATTTCGTCTCAAATGCAAGAAAAATATTGGCCGCCCTTTCAACTTTCTGTTGCGAAAATCTGGTTTTGTGATATAATAAGTTGATACAAATCCATGCTTAGGAGGCAACAACCATGAAATTCTTTTTAGACAGCGCCAAAATGGACGAAATCAGAGAAACTTACGAGACATTCGGCCTGGACGGCGTGACCACAAATCCCAAACATATCATGAACAGCGGAAAACCTTTTCTGTCTGCCATCGAAGCCATCGCGGACTTTGTCCGGAGCGAAAAGCTGGATGGCTGGGAGAGATTCCCCGTATCGGTGGAAATCAATCCGCATTTGGATACGGCGGCCGATATGATCGCCGAAGCGAAAAAAATCGCGCCTCTGTGCGCCAATTTTGTCATCAAGCTCCCCTGCACGAACGCCGGCGTCGAGGCCTGTCGGAAACTTGAAAAAGAAGGAATCCGGACGAATCTCACGCTGATTTTCTCCCCGGCCCAGGCCCTGTGGGCGGGGAAGCACGGCGCTCTTTTCGTTTCCCCCTTCATCGGCTGGAAAGAGAGCAACGGAGAAGATTGCAAGGCGTATATCCAGAATATTGTGGATATTTACAAGAATTACGGCTTCTACAAAAAAACGGAAATCATCTGCGCGGCCATCCGAACGCCCAAGCAGATAGCCGATTGCGCCGTCGCCGGGGCGGATATTGTGACCGCGGGCATTGACGTCTACAAGGACAGCATAAAACACGCCTTCACCAATCAGGGTCTCGAGACGTTCTGCAACGCCTGGGACAACACGAAAAAAGCGTAAGCGGGAGGGAAAAGCGATGCCCGGACCAATCAAAACGCTCGTGGAAAAAGAAAGAGTCATCGCAATTATCCGGGGTCTGTACGGAACTCCGCTCCTCCGCCTCGCGGAGGCCCTTTCCCAAGGGGGGATCCGTCTGCTCGAAGTCACGTTCGATCAGAGCGATCCCGCTTGCATCAAAAAAACCCCGGAAGCCATCGGGGCCTTGCGGGAAGCTTATGGCGAAACCATGTTTTTCGGCGCGGGGACCGTCCTTTCCGCCGCCCAGGCGGAGGAAGCGGCCGAAGCCGGGGCGGAATTCATCATTTCTCCCGATACAAACCCGGAAGTCATCCGAAAGACAAAGGACCTGGGGCTTATCTCCATTCCCGCCGGCATGACGCCCACGGAAATCCTCAAAGCGCACAATCTGGGCGCGGATTATGTCAAAATATTTCCCGCCGCCCGACTGGGACTCTCCTGGCTCAAAGATGTCCGCGGCCCCATCAATCATGTGAAATTGATTGCCGTCGGAGGGATCGGCGAAGAAAATCTCGCCGCCTTCCTGAAAGGAGGCTGTACGGCCGTGGGAATCGGCGGCGCCATCACCGACAAAGCGCTCATTGCCGCGGGCAGATTTGAAGAGTTGTCCCGAAGAGCGGCGACATTCAAAAAAATCGCCGAAGCAATATAACAGACAAAGCGGAAACGGCTCTTTCAAACGTCAATCCTGGAATCCAGAGCCCGGGATATGGTCGCCGAATCGGCGAATTCGATGTTTCCCCCGATGGGGATGCCGCTTGCGATCTTCGTAATCCGGATGCCGAAGGGTTTCAGGAGCTTGATGAGATAGGAAGCCGTGACGTCTCCGTCAAAGTCCGGATTGAGCCCGAGGATAATTTCCCGGACGTCCTCTTTGGCGATGCGTTCCAGAAGCGGCTTGATATTGAGCTTGTCGGCTGTCATCCCCGAAAGGGGCGCCAGTTTCCCGTTCAGCACATGGTATTTTCCTTTGTAGGTTCCGGTTTTTTCGAAGGACAGAATGTCCCTTCCGTCTTCCACAACACAGATCGTTCCCCCGTCCCGCCCCTCGTCGGCGCAGATGTCGCAGAGGGGCTGCTCGCTGTAATCTCCGCAAACCGCGCATTTTTTTATGGTTTCCTTCGCTTTCAAAAGGGTTTCCGCCAAGCGCGCCACGTCGTCCTTGGGCAAACCGAGTACGTGAAAAGCGAGACGGACGGCATTTTTTCTCCCGATGCCGGGAAGTTTGTGAAATTCCTCAATCAATAATTCCAGCGCCTTTGTCGCCATTTCTCCTCTTTTCTGCTGTTTTTTCCGTTTTTTGTTTTCTGTCTTTCCTGTTTATTTTCTTATTTGGCAAGCAAAAGGGCCAGGTCATGATCGCCCTCGATATTGTAATTCCGCTCTCCGTCCCAAGCGTAGGACAGGGGGTGCGTCGCCATTCTGTTTCCCTCGATTCCGATCATCAGTCCCCCTTCTTCCCGTTCGAGCACATCAATGGCCTTCTCGGCCATTCTCGCCGCGAGAATCCGGTCAAACCCGGAGGGTACGCCGCCTCTCTGGATATGCCCGAGAACAACCGTACGGATTTCCGTCGTCAGGCGGTCTTTCAGCTGATCGGCAATATCGTCCACCCGACCGACCCCCTCGGCTACAAGGATGATATCATGCAATTTGCCCCGCTTTCTGCGTTCCTTGATCTGGAAGGCCAAAAGCTCGATGGGGTCTTCCATTTCCGGGATCAGGACGCCGTCTCCGCCGCCGGCGATACAGGCCTGGAGCGCCAGATCCCCGGCGTGTCTTCCCATGACTTCGATGAGGATCGTCCGTTCATGGGATGTAGCCGTATCTCTTACTTTGGACATGGCGTCGAGGATCGTGTTGAGACAGGTATCAAAGCCGATCGTATAATCCGTGCCTTTGATGTCGTTGTCAATGGTGCCCGGAAGCCCCACCACATGAATGCCCTGCTCCTTCCACAGGGCGTCGGCGCCCCGGTAGGAGCCGTCTCCGCCGATGACTACAACCCCTTCGATTCCTCTTTTTTTCAGATTTTGCGCAGCAATGGCCCGGAATTTTTCCTCTTTGAATTCCTCACAGCGGGCGGTCAGCAGAATCGTGCCCCCTCTGTCGACGATCCCCGCCAGAAAACGGGAATCCATCGGAAAAATCTCGTCGTTTAACATCCCGAGATACCCCCTCTGGATGCCGAAAACTTTCATTCCCTTGTACATGGCAATTTTACCGGCCGCGCGAATGGCCGCATTCATCCCCGGCGCATCGCCCCCGCTTGTCAAGATTCCGATTTTTTCCAAAACACTTCACCCCTTAGGTATTTCTTAAAAAATAACCGATATTTCTGAATTTCCTGTAGCGATCCTCCATCAGTTGTTCTTCCGACAGCGGGTGCAACTCATCCAAGCTTTCCAAAACCGCTTTTTTGACGTTTTCCGCAGCCTGCTCATAATTCCGGTGTACGCCTCCCACGGGTTCCGGAATGATCGTATCAATCACCTGAAGCGTCAAAAGATCCTGCGCCGATATTTTCAAATTTTCCGCGGCTTCCGCCGCTTTGGAGGCGTCTTTATATAAGATAGCCGCGCAGCCTTCGGGCGATATGACCGAATAGACCGAATGCTCAAGCATGAGGATTCGGTTGGTGACGCCCAGACCCAAGGCGCCTCCGCTTCCCCCCTCGCCGATTACGACGGAGATCATAGGGATCCGCAACCCGCTCATTTCCATGAGATTGCGCGCAATAGCCTCTCCCTGGCCGTGTTCTTCCGCTTCGATCCCCGGGTAAGCGCCGGGCGTATCAATAAAGGTCACAACGGGAATCCGGAAACGATCCGCCAGTTTGAAGAGCCGCAGCGCTTTCCGGTAGCCTTCCGGATTGGCCATTCCAAAATTCCGGTACAATTTTTCATCGGTGGTCCGTCCTTTTTGATGACCCACAACCATGACGCGACGTCCCTCTATTTTGCAAAACCCTCCGACGATGGCATGGTCATCCCGGAACATTCTGTCGCCGTGCAACTCGATAAAATCCGTGGCGATCCTTTCGATATAGTCCATTGTATAAAGTCGTTTGGGGTGCCGCGCGATAAAGACCTTGTCCCAGGAAGTCAGGCCCTCATAGATTTCCTTCAATTTCTGGTCCCTTTCCCGGACCAGCCGCTCAATCTCAGCCGTCAGGTCAATTTCTTTTTCCCTGGCAAAATTCTTCAGTTCGATGATCTTGTTTTCTATCTGGGTAATGTCGTTTTCAAACTCCATCGTTTCACTCTTCCTTGGCCGTCAGGACACTATGTTGTCCAATATCGTAGATAATGTCGATTTCAAATCCTCCCGCTTGGCGATGACGTCGATCATTCCGGATTTTTGCAAAAATTCGCTTGTCTGGAAGCCTTCGGGCAATTTTTGCTTGATGGTCTGCTCAATGACCCTTCGTCCCGCAAACCCGATCAAAGCCTTCGGTTCGCTGACGATAATATCGCCCAGCATGGCAAATGAAGCGGTAACGCCTCCTGTGGTGGGGTTGACGGGAACCGAGATAAAGGGAACCCCCGCATGCCGCAATTGCTCCAGCGCCGCCGAGGTCTTTGCCATTTGCATGAGAGATAGAATGCCTTCATGCATCCGGGCGCCTCCCGAAGAGGAGACAATGACGACGGGGATTTTTTCCGTCTTGCCCAATTCAATGGCGCCGGTGATTTTCTCGCCTACGACGGAGCCCATGCTGCCGCCCAGAAAGCGGAAGTCCATGACGGCGATGCTGACTTTGACGCCGCCGATAGTCCCGGTACCTGTGATCACACCGTCTTTCATGCCGTATTCCTCTCCGGCCTCCCGTATTTTTTCCGTATAGCCCGGAAAATTCAGCGGGTTTTCGGAGGCGATCTCCGTCTGGGTTTCGGCAAAACTGTCCTCATCAATCAAAAGCGCGATGCGGTCCCTTGCGGACATATTGAAATAATAATCGCAGCGCGGGCATTTTTCCAGATTTCGCTCGAGGTCCACCCTGTATAAGATTTCCTGACAATTGGGGCACTTGATCCAGAGATCCGTCTTTTTGCTTTCAATTTTTTTCTTTTCCTCTTGGGAGACCTGACTCTCTTCTTTGGAATCCACGGTCAGCGTCATATATTTTTTTCGTCCCCGCGTCAGGGAAAAATTGCTTTTAAAGAGTTTCATCCTACCTCCCGGAAATGTTCTTCTCGTCAGATTGGGGCCGGTCGCTCTTGCACAACCGTTTTTTCTATCCTACATTGTACCATATTTAGAAAAAAAAATCCATTCTATTCCTGCGAAATCTTATTTTTTCCGTATATTTTTGCGCCCGAAAAAAAAGAGAGTCCGCAGACTCTCCTTTTTCTTTTCACCCGAGGGCGGCCAGCAGTTCTTCCCTTGGCTGTACGCCGACCATTGTTTTTACAAGTTTTCCGCCTTTGAAAAGGGCCAGCGTGGGAATGGATTTGATCCGGTATTCCTGGGCCAGTTCCAGTTCTTCGTCAATATTGATCTTGCAGACCTTGAGTACATCGGCCTTCTCTTCGGCCACCGCGTCCACAATCGGCGACATTACGCCGCAAGGACCGCACCAGGGCGCCCAGAAATCCACAAGGACAGCTTTTTCGCTGCGTAAAACCTCTTCCGCAAAGCTTGCTTTCGTAATTGCTTTTACACTCATTTTTTCACCTCAATTGATTCTTTGATTCCGCTTTACATTATAACTTTTTTTTGTAAAATAGTAAACCAAAAATTCCGTGGCGGTATTTTTTCTAATTGAATTTCGCGAAAAACGGAACCAGCACGAGGGAAACGATGGACATCAGCTTGATCAGGATATTGAGGGACGGTCCCGCCGTATCCTTGAAAGGATCTCCCACCGTATCGCCGACCACAGTGGCCTTGTGCCGCTCGGAGCCTTTGCCGTCTTCGTAGATTCCGCTTTCCACCTGCTTTTTCGCGTTGTCCCAGGCGCCGCCGGAGTTTGCCATCATGATCGCAAAGAGCACGCCTGTCACAAGGGATCCCGCCAGCAGCCCCCCCAATGCCTCTTCGGAATAGATTCCGACGGCCACCGGCGCAAAGACCGCCAAAAGTCCGGGAAAGATCATTTCCTTGAGAGCGGAAGTCGTGGAAATCGCCACGCAGCGTTTATAATCCGGTCTGCCTTTTCCTTCCATAATCCCGGGAATCGTCCGGAACTGTCGTCTCACTTCATGCACCATCTGCATGGCCGCCCGACCTACGGCGGTCATGGTGAGGGAGGAGAACAAAAACGTCAACATGCCGCCCGCAAAGAGTCCCGCCACCACGTGGGGATTGGAGATCAGAAGGGATATCTTCGTACCCGAGGCTTCCACGGCGTCCTGATAGGCGGCAAAAAGCGACAGGGCCGTCAGGGCGGCGGAGCCTATGGCAAAGCCTTTCCCCACGGCGGCGGTGGAATTACCGACCGCGTCCAGCATGTCCGTCGTCTCGCGGACATCGCCCGGAAGTTCCGCCATCTGCGCAATGCCTCCCGCGTTATCGGCGACGGGCCCGTAGGCGTCCACGGCCACAACCATGCCGGTACTGGCAAGCATGCCGACGGCGGCGACGGAAATCCCGTACAAGCCATAACTGGCCGCGCCTCCCGCCACATTGTAGGCGATCATGATCACGACGGCGATCACCAAAATCGGAGCGACCGTCGATTCCATCCCGACGGCGAGTCCTTCGATAATCGTCGTAGCCGGGCCGGTCTTGGCGGCTTCCGCGATTTTATTGACCGACCGGCGGCCCGTATCCGTATAGCGGCCCGTGAAGAAAGCAATGATAAGACCGGCCGCGAGACCCGCCACGATGGCCCAGAATATGCCGGAGGGCAACTTGAGGAGCGATACGACAATCCAGGCGCCGATAATCGACAAAATGCCCGCGATCCGGGTCGCGTTTTCCAGTTTGCGGTAAACCTTGCGCGGATCGGCGGTCCGCACCGTCAGCGTCGCGAGAATGGAGCCGAATATGCCGAAGGCCGAAATGAGGACCGGCGCGTAGACAAAGCCGAAATTGCCGTTCCCCGCGGCGTTTTCCCTGTGCCAGATCGTCCAGCCCAGAGTCATGGCGGCTATGATGGAGCCCACATAGGACTCAAAGAGATCGGCGCCCATCCCGGCTACGTCTCCGACGTTGTCTCCCACATTGTCGGCGATGGTGGCCGGATTTCGGGGATCATCTTCGGGAATTCCCGCTTCGACTTTTCCCACAAGGTCCGCGCCCACGTCGGCCGCCTTCGTGTAAATACCGCCGCCTACCCGGGCGAAAAGCGCGATGGAAGAGGCGCCCATGCCGAAGCCCGTCACGATATTCATGTCAAAATCAAAAATAATCAGAAATATGGATAAAAGAAGTATTCCGAGTCCAACCACCGAAAGCCCCATGACGGCGCCTCCGGAAAAAGCCACATCCAACGCGCCCGAAAGTCCGTGGTCTTTGGCCGCTTCGGCGGTGCGCCCGTTGGCGCGGGTAGCGATCCGCATGCCTATGTTCCCGGCGACGGCCGACGTCAGCGCGCCCGCCACAAAGGTCACAGCCACGGATACGTTGACAAGAATTCCCAATAAAACAGTAACGAGAATTACAAACCACAGCAGAATTTTGTATTCCGCCGCAAGGAAGGCCATGGCCCCCTCCCGGATCGCCTCTGTGATTTCGGCGACCGCAGGGATTGTAATATCCCGTTTCAACACTTTTCTTGAAAAATACCAGGCAGTTAGCAAGGCCACGATTCCCCCGACAATTCCGAAGATAACGAGCTCATGCCTCAACCCGGTCACTTTGCCGATATACAAAAAAACATTTGTAGCCGATTGTTGCATTTTGACACCATCCTTCTGTTTTTTTCCTCATGGAAAGAAATTTGCCGGACCCTAATCATGCCTACTTTTGCCGGTTTCGCCCAGTTTGATCAAAGGAAAACCGTCAGACATGATGATTTCTCCATTAGATTTTACGATTAAGATGTCCAGGTAATTATTAGTATACACAAAATCTAATATTTTGTCAACAGGCATGAGAAAAAAACATGTGGAATAGATGTCCGCCATAAACGCGTCAGGCGCTATGACAACCGTCATTTTTTTATCGTCTACGGGAAACCCTGTGGTTTTTTTCAAAATATGATGCCAGAGTTTTCCGTCAATTTCCAGAAACGTCTGATAGTCTCCGGAAACGCCCATGGCCCTCTCTTTCAGATCCACCGCGCCTAAAAGCGCCGAAAGGTCGGCGGGATTCTGGATTCCGATTCTCCAGGGAATTCCTTCGGGCTTGGATCCGACGGCGGCGATGCTGGAAACACTGGTGATAAAAGCGCTTTTGATGCCCTTTTTTTCGAGGACGGTCCAAGCCCGCTGCAGGGCGTAGCCCTTGAGAAAGGAACCGGTGTCTATTTCCCGGACGGGCCAGGCAATACTGAGTTTTCCGTCGGCAAAAGAAACCTTGGAAAAATCCACGGTTTGCAGAACCGAGGCAATTTCTCCTGCGGAAGGGATCCGCAGTTTTTCCGGATCCTCTTGGCCGAAACCCCAGAGGGCCATCATGGGTCCCAGCGTTACGTCATATTCTCCGCCGGACCGCTCCCAGGCCTCCCGGATTTTTGAAAACAGATATTCCCCTTCCTCATCCAGCGGGATTTCCTTGGGAGATTCGGGAGAATTTTCCATATGGTTGATCTTGTAGACCAGACTGCCTTCTCTTTTGCTGTTAAATTTCGCGTCGATCCTTTCAATCTCGGCAAATGCGGCTTCCATAGCCTTTTCCGCCGCTTTTCCGTCCGCATCGTACACGCTGATTCCGACGAAGGTCCCGAACAGAAACCGTTCCCGCTCCCATTTTTGGATTTTGGGCTTCCCGCAACCCCAAAAGCAGACAAAAATAAAAAAACAATAAAAAAGCGTCCGGGTTTGACGCCGTTTTCCACCGCTTTTATTGTCCTTATTCCTCAATTTTTTCCCCGTCAGATTCCTTTTGCGTATAGCCTATTTTCCCGTCGGACACTTCCCGGAACACCTTTTTGATCACCGTATCATTTTTGTAGCATTTCGTGAGTAACTCCGAGCCTTTTCCGATCTCTCTCGCCCGTTGACCGCCGACGATGGTCAGAATATACTTGTTGGGGATCTGTTTCAGAAGATCATCATATAAAATTTCTTTTTTCATCATGGGCATCAACTCTCCTTTTCGTTCCGTATGATGGCGATTAAATCCGCGCATGCCTGTTCCACCGTATGGTTCACCACCGTTGTTTCATATTTGTCTTCATAAGTCAACTCCCGAAGGGCGTTTTCCAAGCGTAAACGGATGGTTTCCCCGCTGTCGGCGCCTCTTCCCAGAAGCCTTTCCTCAAGCTCTTTTTCCGACGGCGCCTTGAAAAAGACCATTTTGGCCCTCGGATACTTTTCCTTTACCTGGAGCCCTCCCTGCACGTCGATCTCCAAGACCACATCCTCTCCGGCGTCCAGATATTTCTCCACTTCCGAGAGAAGCGTCCCGTAGTAATGTCCGTGCACAAGAGCCGTTTCCAGAAACTCCCCGCGGTTTTTCCTCCGGAGGAATTCCTCCTCATCCATGAAATAATAG
The DNA here is from genome assembly GCA_031272945.1 of Fusobacteriaceae bacterium. Classification (GTDB taxonomy): domain Bacteria; phylum Fusobacteriota; class Fusobacteriia; order Fusobacteriales; family Fusobacteriaceae; genus JAISST01. The sequence continues at coordinate 5,753 of JAISST010000149.1, read as the reverse complement.
GCCGCGCCCTGGACCTCTCCGGCCCTCGGCGCCCTCGTGGTCGCCGATACGGAAAGGTGGAGGCCCAGACGTTCCCGGACAAGCTTGCATATTGTAGATTTTCCGGCCCCGCTGGGGCCTGATACCACAAACAGATTTCCCTTGCGCATTTTTCTTCCTGTTTTCTCTTTAATCGTATTTCTGATCGTCTATGATTGATTTTATTCGATGTTCATGATCTGTTCCCGGAGTTTTTCCACTTCATTCTTGGCTTCCACAACAATTTCCGCAATTTCGTACATGTTGCATTTGACGCCGGTAGTATTCAGTTCCCGGAAGATTTCCTGCAAAATAAATTCAATTTTTTTGCCGATGACGCCCCGGTTTTCCGCAAGATCTTTTTTCAGCTGGGCCAGATGGCTCTCCAGCCTGGATATTTCTTCGGATATATCCGATTTGTCCGTAAAGAGCAGAATTTCTTTCAAAATATCGTTTTCTGATATTTCCAGGTTGCCCTTGATTTTGTTGAGCCGCTCCACAAGAAGCGTTCTGTAGTTTTCGACAACCCTGTCCTGAAAACCCTTGATCTTTTGGATTTTTTCCTGCAGCAAATCCGTTTTTTCCAAAAAGTACGCGGACAGCCTGCAGCCTTCCTCCTCTTTGTTTTTCACAAAATCCCGCAACAATTCCCGCAGTTTTTCCAGAATAAAATCCGTATACTCGTTTTCGTCAAATTCCGTATCGTTTCGCTGGATCACGTTTAAATTCTTGACGAGAATATCCATTTTGTTCGTGAAGGCCGCGGAGAAATCTCTTTCGATTTCGTTTAAAACGCTGACATAGGCAAAGGCCAGATCTCTGTCATACGTAAACATCCTGTCAAGGTCCCGTTTGTCGAGAAAATCAATCTTGAGTTCGATGCTCCCCCGGGTGACAAATTTTGCCAGTTCCGTCCGGATCAGCGGTTCAAGATAGTTGAGAATATAGGGTTGCTTCAGCTTTACATTCAGATTTTTGTTGTTGATGCTTTTGATTTCGATTTTCAGGGAAAAACGATCATCCTCAAAAAAGAGTTTGGCGTACCCGGTCATACTTCTCATCATAAGACCTCCCGTTTCAGGCAGAGGGCGGCCGAGGCCGCCCCGGGCCTTATTTTCCGCTTTCCGTTCCGCCGGCATTTTCCTCTCCCGTCTCCTTCAACAGCTTGATTTTCTTGTAGGCGCTGTATCCGGTGCCGGCGGGAATCCGCTTGCCGATGATCACATTCTCCTTCAATCCTTCGAGATAGTCAATTTTTCCTTCAATTGCCGCATTGGAGAGCACTTTTGTCGTCTCCTGGAACGAGGCGGCTGAAATAAAGCTGCCCGTGTTGACGGCGGCCTTGGTGATCCCCTGGATGATGGGTTCGTATTCAATCAGTTCTTTGCCCGCTTCTTTGAGTTTCTCGTTTTCGAGATCCACAATCCGTTTTTCGACGACTTCGTCCTCAAGGAACAGGGAGCCCCCGGATTTTACGACGCGGACTTTCTTGAACATTTGTTTTACGATAATTTCAATATGCTTGTCGTTTACGCTTACACCCTGGTCCCGGTAGACCTGCTGCACCGACTCGAGGATAAACTGTTCCGCGGCGACGAGACCCTTGATATTGAGAATATCAAAGGGGGATATGGCGCCGTCGGTAATCTTGTCCCCGGCCTTTACCCGGGTGCCGTCCGTAACCATCAGACGTTCGCCGGTCGGAACGAGATATTCTTTGATCTCCTTTGTATTGTCTTCCGACTTCAGCGAAATCACACGCATCGTCTTCTTTTTCTTGCCGGTGATCTCCACTCTTCCGTCGATCTCCGCAAGCATGGCTTTTCCTTTGGGATTGCGGGCCTCGAACAGCTCCTGTACTCTCGGAAGACCGCCGGTGATATCTTTGTTGGCGCCGCCTTCCCGGATGGTCTTGGCAAGGATCTGGCCCCTCTTGACCTGGTCGCCCTCATGGATCATCAGGTACGCCCCGTAGGGAATATCATAACTTCCTACGGGATTCCGCTGGTCGTCATAGATTTCCACCCGGGGATTCACTTCGCCGGTCTCGAGTTTCCGAACGACCATATGCTCCGTTACGCCGTACTTGTCGTCTTTGAAATCCTTTACGGCAAAGTCTCTGTACTCCACGGTTCCTTCGTGGTCGGCAATAATGGGAATGTTGTAAGGATCAAAGGTACAGAGCACATCCCCCGCCTTGACCGCGCTTCCTTCCGTCACTTTCAAAATGGCGCCCGTAGGAATTTCGTAATCGTTGTCTTCAATAATGATCTTGCCGTTCCTGCTGATCACGACTTTATCTTTGGCCGTTTCATCGAGAATCCGAATGTCCCGGAATACTGCCGTTCCGCTGTTCTCGGCTTTTGTGGAATTGGCCAGTCTCTCGGCGGTAGCAACCCCTCCCGTATGGAAGGTCCGCATGGTCAGCTGCGTGCCCGGTTCTCCTATGCTCTGGGCCGCGATGACGCCCACCGCTTCTCCCAGCAGGATTTCCTTGTGATTGGAGAGATCCATGCCGTAGCACTTCTTGCAGACGCCCTTTTCAAGACCGCAGGTCAGCGGAGAACGGATCTTGACTTTCGTAATGCCCAGTTCCTTGATCTTTTCGATCAATTCCTTTTCGACCATGGTATTGCGGGTAGCGATGACCTCTCCGTTGAATTCGAGATCTTCGGCCAGAACTCTGCCGCGGATCCGGTCCGAAAGATTCTCAATGGTCCGGCCTTCGCTGGTGAGTTCGCTGACTTCTATGCCGTCCAGCGTTCCGCAGTCCTCGGAATTGACAATTACCTCGTGGGAGATGTCTACGAGTCTTCTGGTCAGATAACCCGAGTCCGCCGTCCGGAGTGCCGTGTCCGTGAGACCTTTCCGCGCCCCGTGGGAGGACATGAAAAAGTCCATGACGGTCAGGCCTTCCCGGAAGTTGGCCCGGATCGGCACTTCGATGATCCTTCCCTGCGTATCGGCCATACTGCCGCGCATGGCCGCAAGCTGGCTCATCTGTCTTTCGTTTCCTCTGGCGCCCGATGTGGCCATCATAAATACGGGGTTGAACTGGTCGAGTCCTTTCATCATGGCGTCGCTGACCTTTTGGGTCGCCTCGCCCCAGACTTCTATCGTCTTGCGATAGCGTTCCTCATTGATGATCTTGCCGCTCTTGTAATCATTGTCGATTTTGTTGATTTCCCTGTCGGCCCGTTCCAGAATTTCCTTTTTGCTCTCGGGAATCACAAGGTCCTCGATCCCCACGGAAACGCCGGCAATGGCCGCGTAGTGGTAACCGAAATCCTTGATGTTGTTGATGAGATCCGCCGTCATCGTAAAGCCATGCTCGTCATAGAACTTTGCGATCAGGTTCTTCAGCGCTTTTTTGTTGAACGTCGCGTTGTAATCCCGGTCCGATTCGGGCAGCATTTCATTGAACATGAGTCTTCCCGCCGTGGTCTTGACCCTTTCCCCCTTGATCCGCACTTCGATCAGCGCGTGGGTCTCAATGACGCCCTGCTGGTAGGCCGTCAGGGCCTGCTGGATATTGGAAAACAGCTTTCCTTCTCCTTTCGCCCCCTCTTTTTCCTTGGTCATGTAAAAACAGCCCATGACCATGTCCTGGGAATGAACCGCGATGGGTTCCCCGTTGGAGGGAGAAATGATATTGTTCGGGGCCAGCATCAGAAGCTTGGCTTCCATGATGGCTTCGGGCGAAAGCATCAGATGTACCGCCATCTGGTCCCCGTCAAAGTCCGCGTTGAAGGCGGAACAAACGAGGGGATGAAGACGGATGGCCTTTCCTTCGATCAGTACGGGCTCAAATGCCTGTATGGAAAGTCTGTGGAGCGTGGGGGCCCGGTTCAGAAGCACCGGATGATCTTGTATTACATCTTCGATGACATCCCAGACTTTGTCGTCCGCTTCTTCCACCAGTTTCTTGGCCGTCTTGATGTTGGTCGCCATTTCTCTCTTGACAAGCTCGCGCATAATAAAGGGCTTGTAGAGCTCCAGCGCCATTTTCTTCGGGATCCCGCACTGGTTCATTTTGAGCGAGGGACCCACGACAATGACGGAACGGGCGGAATAGTCCACGCGCTTTCCCAGGAGATTCTGCCGGAATCTGCCTTGTTTTCCTTTCAACATATCCGAAAGAGACTTGAGTTCGCGATTGTTTTGGGCCACGACGGGCTTTCCCCGGCGGCCGTTGTCAATGAGGGCGTCCACCGCTTCCTGCAGCATACGCTTTTCATTTTTGACGACAATTTCGGGGGCCCTGATTTCCAGAAGCTTCTTCAAACGGTTGTTCCGGTTGATCACTCGCCGGTAGAGGTCATTCAAATCGGACGTGGCGAAACGTCCGCCGTCCAACTGCACCATGGGGCGCAAATCCGCCGGAATGACCGGCACATTTTGCAGGATCATCCACTGGGGTTTGTTGCCGAAGGTAATAAAATCCCGGACGATTTTCAGTCGTTTGATGGCTTTTTTCCTTTTTTGGGAGGAATTGACCTCCTCCAGTTCTCCCTCGAGTTCCGTTTTCAATTCTTCGAGATTGATGTTTTCCAGAAGCTTCAGGATCGCTTCCGCGCCCATAAACGCTTCAAATTTATTTCCATAGAGTTGCTTGTAGAGTTTGAATTCTTTTTCCGTCAGTATTTTCCCGACTTCGAGGGTATTCTCATAGGGTTTTGTCACCACATACCGGGCAAAATACAGGATGGATTCCAGTTCCTTCGGAGACATTCCCAGGACCAGCGCCATTTTATTGGGGGTTCCTTTCGAATACCAGATATGGGATACGGGGGCTGCCAAAGAAATATGCCCCATCCTTTCCCTGCGGACTTTGGAGCGGGTGACTTCCACGCCGCATTTCTCACAGACAAGTCCTTTATAGCGCATCCGCTTGTATTTTCCGCAAGCGCATTCCCAGTCTTTCGTCGGTCCGAATATTTTTTCGCAAAACAGCCCGTCCCTTTCGGGGTTGAGTGTTCTGTAGTTGATCGTCTCGGGTTTCGTCACCTCGCCGTGAGACCATTCCAGGATCTTGTCCGGTGAAGCCAATCTGATTCGAATTCTTTCAAAATTTCCGATTCCCATCTGTCTGCAAAACCTCCTTTACGGTTCTCCCAATATGATTTTTACATAATCGGCTGACTTGGCAGGGTTGCGTCCTCTTTGCTGATTTCCTCGTCAATATTGATCAATTTTCCGTCGCCGTCAAACAATTCGATATCCAGCGCCAGCGCCTGGAATTCTTTCAGCAGTACTTTGAAAGATTCGGGCAAATCCGGTTCGGGCATTTCCTCTCCCTTGATGATGGCTTCGTAGGTTTTCGTCCGGCCCGTAATATCGTCGGACTTTACGGTCAGCATCTCCTGCAGGATTGTGGAAGCGCCGTAAGCTTCCAGAGCCCATACTTCCATTTCTCCGAGTCTCTGTCCGCCAAATTGCGCCTTTCCGCCGAGAGGCTGCTGCGTCACGAGGGAATAGGGGCCTATGGCCCGGGCATGCATCTTGTCTTCCACAAGATGGTGAAGTTTCAGGATGTACATGATGCCCACCGTGACCTGGCTGTCAAATTTTTCGCCGGTTCTGCCGTCGTAGAGATCCACTTTTCCGCTTCTCGGATAACCGGTTTTTCCGAGGAATTCCTTGATCTGCTCTTCGGAAGCGCCGTCAAAGACAGGCGTTGAAATATAGGTGCCGCCGTTGAGGGTTCCCATGGCAAGGCCCAGATGGACTTCGAG
>JAISST010000118.1 GCA_031272945.1 Fusobacteriaceae bacterium | reverse complement strand
CGCCGACGCGGCGGCGCTGACCGTAAAGGCCGACGCGCCCTACAACACGGTGAAAGAATTTGTGGAATACGCCAAGGCGCACCCCGGCGAGATCTCCATCGGAAATTCCGCCCCCGGTTCCGTATGGCATATCGGCGCGGGACTTCTGGCCAACGCCACGGGCATCCAAGTAAAACATGTGCCCTTTGAAGGAGCCGCCCCTGCCGTTACGGCCCTTGCCGGCGGACATATCCAGGCCGTTTCCGTTTCCCTGGCCGAAGTAAAGAGCCAAGTGGAAGCCGGAAACCTGAAAGTATTGGGCGTTATGGATGAAAAGCGGGCCGACGCGTTCCCCAACGTACCCACATTTATCGAACAGGGCTATGATATCACCTATTACACCTGGAGAGGCATGGCGCTGCCCAAAGGCGTGGATCCCGCCATCGTGAAGACCCTCGGGGACGCTTTTGCCAAGGGCATTCAAGACGAAGATTTCTTGAAATTTGCGAAAAATATGAATCTCAACGTGCGCTATCTGGGGCCTGATGAATTCGCGGCTTTCCTGAAAGACAACTTTGAAGCTGTGACGAAGACGCTGGAAGAGACGCACCTTTTGGATGAGACGAAATAAGAACGGGATTTCAATGATTCTCATGATCCCATGATTGTTTTCATGGTGAATACGATTGGGAAAAATATAATTGATTGAGAATGAATTAAGGAGAGATCGGGTGAGAAAAGCGAACTTTGTCGCCGCCCTTCTGTTTCTGGCGCTGACGTTTTACGTGGTCGCGGTGACATTTACTTTCAAAAAATTTAAAAACGTGCCCATCGGACCGGAGTTCTTTCCCCGCTGGCTTGCGCTGGGGCTGGGTATTTGTGCGCTTGTCCTGATGTACCAGTCCTGGAAGCGTTACGACAAAAGGGACGGGCCGACCCTGAGTCTCCGGGACAAGGGAATGCAACGACTTCTGGTCGGGGTCGCCCTTGTCATTGCCTATGTCTATCTATGGAAAAGCCTGGGCTTTCTTGTCATGACGCCGGTTTTGCTCTTTGCGCTCATGTGGTTGCTGCAGGCGCGGGACTATAAGGTCACGATTCCGATTTCCATATTGACGGCAGTCGGGATATTCCTCGCCTTTAAACTGATCCTCGGGATCGAGATGCCGCTGGGTTTCCTGGACGGCGTCCTCAACTTTTAGGAGGGGAAATCCATGAATTGGTCACTGTTATTCGGAAGTTACGGCAATGTGGTTTTGAATCCGCAGGTGATGGGGATGATCTTTCTGGGCGCCGTCGGCGGCGTTCTGATCGGATCCATCCCCGGTCTCACCGCAACCATGGGGATCGCCCTTCTGATCCCCTTTACGTACGGCATGGACCTGATCCCTTCCATCGGTCTTCTGCTGGGGATATTCTGCGGCGGTATGTACGGCGGCTCCATTTCCGCCATCCTGATCCATACGCCGGGAACCCCGGCGGCGGCGGCTACCGTCATGGACGGCTACCCCATGGGACAGAAAGGAGAGGCCGGCCGCGCGCTGTCCATTGCCCTTTATTCATCTTTTGTAGGCGGGATGATCGGCGCTGTCCTCATGACGTTCCTCTCGCCCCTGATTTCCAAAATGGCGCTCAAATTCGGCCCCGGAGAGTTTTTTACGCTGGCGGTCTTCGGTCTTTCGGTCATCATTTCGATCTCCGGAAAATCCATCGTGAAGGGACTCATCAGCGCTTTTTTCGGGCTTTTGCTGGCGACGGTGGGCATGGACAAAGTTTGCGCCTATCTGCGCTTTACGAGAGCGCCGGGACTCTATGACGGCATGCCCTTTATTCCTACGCTGATCGGACTTTTCGCGCTGTCGGAAGTATTCGCCGGCGTTGAGAAAATTACGGTGGCCGAAAAAATCAAAGCGACCATCACCAGAGTGCTCCCGACCATGGCCGATGTAAAGACCATCATGGTCCCCATCCTGCGGGGCGGACTGATCGGGACGTTTATCGGCGCCATTCCCGGAGCGGGCGGGGATATCGCGGCTTTTGTCTCTTATGGCGAGACAAAGCGCGCCTCCAAACATCCGGAATACTTCGGAACAGGGGTTCCCGAGGGGATCGCCGCGGCGGAATCGGCCAACAACGGCTGTTCTGGCGGGGCTATGATCCCGCTTTTGTCCCTGGGCGTCCCGGGGGATTCCAACACCGCCGTTATGCTGGGCGCTTTCATCATGAAGGGCATCCAGCCGGGACCTATGATGTATGTGGAGCATCTGGACCTTGTGTATTCCATTTTTGCGGCTATGATTACCGCGAATATCGCCATGCTCATTGTGGGAGGCTGCGGCGTGAAGCTCTTCGCCAAGGTCATTTCCATAGACAAAAAGAAGCTGCTGCCGGTGATTCTGGTACTCTCCCTGGTGGGGGCCTATTCCATCAACGGCAACCTCTTCGACGCAGGCCTCGCCATTGTCATGGGGCTTGTGGGTTATCTGTTACAAAAATACGAGTTTCCCTTGTCGCCGATTCTGTTGGCGCTGATCCTCGGTCCCATGTCCGAGAGCAATCTGCGGCGCTTTATGCAGATCCACGACAGCAAATTCTGGCTCCTTTTTACGCGACCCATCTGCGTTGTCCTCATCATCCTCGCAGTCGCGTCTCTTGTGAGTTCCGTGCTCAATCAGAAAAAAATAGAAAAACGGACCGCCGGAGAAAACTAAACTGGAGAACAACAGGAAAGGAATGATGTAAATTATGGAAGCAATCAGCAAAAAAATGAAAAGCGAACGGGTGGATACGGGAATTGTCCTCTTGGATGATTTTAAATTCCGAAACCGGGAGGACATGGTCTATGAGGCCCTGAAAAAAAATATTCTGGAGTTGTCTCTCAAACCGGGACAGGTGGTCAGTGAAGCGGAGGTCTGCCAGATGTTCGGGGTATCCCGGACGCCGGTCCGGAATTCCCTGCGAATCCTCGCGGAAAAAAGCTGGGTGGATATCATTCCCTATCGGGGAATCTATATCAAACTCCTCTCCCTGAAGGACATCAAACAGATGCTCTACATGCGCTTTGCGGTGGAATCCATGGTGTTGGAGGATTTTATCAACACGAACAACCGCACGGCCATGGAAGACATCAAGTATATGCTCCGGAAGCAGGAAGCCCTTGTGGTGACCCGAAATTTCAAACCGGAACAGTTTTACCGGATGGACGTGCAGATTCACGGCCTGTGGTTTGAGGCCATGAATCGCTCGAAACTCTGGGATATGCTGCAGGAAGACAGCCTGCATTACACCCGCTTCAAAATGTTGGATTTTTTGACGGAAAGTGATTTTGACCGGATCATCCGGGATCACAAGTCCATTGTGAATCTGATCGAGAAAAAAGATGTGCCCAAGTTGCGCGGCGTTCTTCGGGAGCACCTGTTTCAGTGCATGAAACGGATGCGCAAAATAATCGACGAAGATTATCGGGAATACTTCGAAGAAGAGCCTGACGAAGGGAAATTTGAGATTTAAGGAGTTTGCATGAAAAATTTTTCAATGGACGCCTTTTCTTTGAAAGGAAAGGTCGCCCTGATTACGGGAGCGTCCTACGGGATCGGCTTTGCGGTGGCCACGGCTTTTGCCGGGGCAGGCGCGAAAATTGTCTTCAATGATATCAACGCGGAACTGATGGAAAAAGGTCTCGCCGCCTATAAAGAGGCGGGCATCGATGTCAAAGGCTACGTCTGTGACGTCACCGACGAAGCGCAGGTGCGGGAGCTGGTGGCCGCCATCGAAAAAGACGTCGGGATCATCGATATCCTCGTCAACAACGCCGGCATTATCAAGAGAATTCCCATGCTGGATATGTCCGCGGAGGATTTCCGGAAAGTCATCGACGTGGACCTGAACGCCCCCTTTATAGTCGCCAAAGCCGTGCTCCCGGGCATGATCCGGAAAGGCCGCGGTAAGATCATCAATATGTGCTCCATGATGTCGGAATTGGGCAGAGAGACGGTATCGGCCTACGCCGCCGCCAAGGGCGGACTCAAAATGCTGACCCGGAACATCTGCAGTGAATTCGGCGAACACAATATCCAGTGCAACGGCATAGGCCCCGGCTACATCGCGACGCCGCAGACGGCGCCGCTGCGGGAAAAGCAGCCCGACGGCAGCCGTCATCCCTTTGACAGCTTCATCGTGGCGAAAACCCCCGCGGCCCGCTGGGGAACGACCGAAGACCTCATGGGACCCGCGGTATTTCTTGCCAGTGAGGCCAGTGATTTTGTCAACGGGCATATTTTGTACGTGGACGGAGGGATATTGGCGTATATCGGAAAACAGCCTTGACTGACTGTGATTACACTGATTAATCATGAAAACATGAAACCATGAATTCATGAGAACAGGATTTACTTTGGTTTACAATTTTAGTATACTAAATTTTTGGAGGAAAAAGCTTATGAAAAAAAGAGTTTTATGGATCGTCGGGATGTGTATGCTGGTTATGAGCATGACAGTTCATGCGAAAAAATTTACGATGACCGTGGGGCATGCGCAGCCTGTGGGGAATCCGCGCTATGTGTCCCTGGAGAAATTCGCGAAAGACGTCAATGAGCGGACGAAGGGCGCCGTGACCGTGGAAGTATTCGGGGAAGGACAGCTGGGCACCGAAAAGGAAATGCTGGAGCAGGTTGTGGCGGGGACCATTCAGGGCATGCGGGGGGGACAGTTTGATTTCAGCCCGCGGCTTCTGATGTTTACGCTGCCGTTCCTGACCAACACCCGGGCCGAGGTGACAGCCCTTTTGAGTTCGGATCTCGCGAAAAAAGTTTCCGCTGAGGCGGAAGAAAAGACGGGGACCGTCATGATCAATCTCTGCGACGCCGGCGGATACCGGCAGTTTTCCAACGGCAAGCGGCGGATCGCGAAACCCGCGGATCTCGTGGGTCTCAAAATGCGGACAAACGGCATGAAGACCATTGATATGACGTTCCAGGCCATGGGCGCGACGACGGTGGCCATTCCCTATGCCGACCTCTATATGGCGCTCAAAACCGGCGTTTGCGACGGGCAGGAAAATCCCTGGGTCAACGTACAGGGCATGAAGTTCTATGAAGTGCAGAAATACTTTACGGCCGTCAATTATCAATTCCATCCCGATCCTTTCTATGTGAACGCGGCCTGGTGGAAAGAATTGCCCAAGGAATATCAGGATATTATCCTGGCTGCCGCCGATGAGATGGGAAAATACAACGACCAATTGATCGACGAAAATTCCAACGCCGCCAAAGAGGCCATCCGCGCCGCCGGCAGCGAAGTATACGATCCGACTCCCGAGGAATTGAAAGCCTTCCAGGACGCCAGTATGCCCGTTTATCAGCAGTGTGTAAAAGAAGGCATCCTGACCCAGCCTGAGCTCGATGAAATTCTGAAAATTGTCGCTTCCGTAAAATAAACACAGGGCATGAGAAAGGGCGGCGGTAAAAACGGCCGCCCTTTTGGGCAACAAAAAGAAAAGGAGGTATTTTTATCAAGCGAACAGAAGCGTTGTTACTGAAAATCTATATGGGGATAGGGACACTTGCCATGGGGCTTCTGGCATTGTCCGTGATTTTTACGGTCATTATGCGCTACTGCTTTTCCCTGAGTTGGAAGGAAGTATCGGAGTTTAATATTACGCTTTTCGCCTTTACGACATTCTGGGGATTGGGCGTCTGTATCCTCCGGAATGAACATGTGGTCATCGATATGCTTTATAATAAATTGTGTCCCCCCGTCAAACGCTGCCTGAGCGTACTGAATTACGGAATCGTTCTGGCGGTGGATTTGATATTTTTGCGTTATTCCTGGGCCTACGCGAGAAAAGCCGGCGTCCAGATCAGTCAGGGGATGGAAATTCCGATGATCTTTATGTATGGAATTATGCCTGTATGCGCTCTGATTGCAGCCGCTTGCATTGTCATCCGGATCGTGGAATTCATCCGGGCGCCGCTCTCTTTCTTTGAAACCGGAGAAAACGGAGATCCTCAGCGGGACGGCGCCGAAGAAAAGGAGCGCTGATCCTCTATGGCAATGCTGGTTTTATTGGTATTTCTTTTGATTTTCGCGTTTATGGGAATCCCTCTGGCCTTTTCCATAGGCGCTTCGGCCATCACGTATCTTCTGCTTTTTGCCCGGAATCTTTTGCCCATGTTTCCGCAAAAAGTATGGACAGGCGCCTACAGCGAGCTCATGATCGCCATGCCTCTTTTCATTTTGGCGGGGGAACTCATGAATGTCGGCGGCATCACCAAGAGGATCATTGATTTTTGTATGCAGATATTGCGACCCGTGCGCGGCGGACTCGGCGAAGTGAATGTGGTGGCCTCCATGATTTTCGGAGGAATTTCCGGCTCCTCCGTCGCGGATACCTCGGCCCTGGGGTCCATCCTGATCCCCGCCATGGAAGAAAACGGCTATCCTCGTGACGCCTCGGCCGGTATTACGGTCGCTTCTTCCACAATGGGCATGATCATACCGCCTTCGACGCCCATGATCGTTTACGCCATGATCTCGGGGGAATCGGTGGGCGGACTCTTTATGGCGGGGGCGGCGCCGGGAATCATGATCGGAATCACCCAACTGATCCTTGTGTGGTTTGTAAGCCGTAAAAAAGGCTGGCATCCGGCTAAAGTGAAATTTGACGGAAAGGAATTTACGCGGGCCGTCTTCGCGGGAATTCCTGCCCTTCTCATGCCGCTTTTCATTATTGTCTGCGTGTCTTTCGGGGTTTGTACGGCCTCGGAAAGCGCCGGAGCGGCGGTCCTCTACGCCATCCTGATCGGATTCTTCGTCTATCGGGAACTGACTTGGCGGGATGTATGGGCGGCCTTGAAAAAAACGTTCCTGACCTCGTCTTCCATTCTCATCATCATAGGATTTACCAATGTGTTTACCTGGGTATTGACCATGAAAAAAGTGCCGGTGGTCATCGGAAACTTTTTCCTCGCCATGAATATGTCGCGGTCGGTCATTGCTCTGTTGTTTGTGGTCTTGATTCTCCTGATCGGCGCCTTTGTCGACGTGAGCCCGGCCATCATGCTGCTTACGCCGATCCTGCTGCCGATCATGAAAATGTACGGATTTTCGGCGCTGCAATTCGGCGCCATGATGATTACCGGACTCGCCATCGGGCTCGTGACGCCTCCGGTGGGCATGTGCCTCAACGCCTGCAACAAAATCAACAAAATGCCCATCGTGGATATTTTCAAAGGCGCGGCCCCCTATATTGTCTGCAATGTGCTTGTACTCATATCAATCAGTCTGTTTCCGGTTCTGACCACTTGGATACCGCTTCATATGGGTTACAATATTTGAAGTGGAAGGATCCCGGATTTGGCAGCGCCCGCAGGCGCGAGAAACTCTTTTTATTGATATAAGGAGGAAAATATGGTACGCAGGAAATTTTGGAAACTGATTTTTGTCGCAACGCTGATTTTCGGATTTGGAATTTCCGTCTTCGGAAAAGCCGCGAAAGATTCCCAGGTATTTCTCAAAGAGAATCTGGAGACCTGGGACAGGGAAAACGTAGCGGGCGGAACGGGAACCCTCGCCGGAAAATTCTCATTTACAAGAAACAATGCGGAACCGTCCTTTGTGATCAAAGAAATCGGATGGATGACGCTGAAACCGGGAGATTCCATAGGGTCCCACGCCCACGGGGACAATGAGGACGCCTATGTCATCGTATCGGGAACGGGAGAATTCACGGGATCCGATGGAAAAGCCGTCAAAGTAGGACCTCAGGACATCACCATCGCCCGGCCCGGACAATCCCACGCGCTGAAGAATACGGGAACGGAACCCCTGGTATTCCTCGATGTGGTCAGCAAAAGCGTCGAATTGACCGAGGAACAGAAGAAGGAAGTCCTGGAGGCAAAGCAGTATTTCCCCAAGGAAGAGCTCTTTACCTGGGATCGGATGGATCTGGGCGGAGGCAAAGGAAAACTGGGGGGAACATTCGCTTTCTCCAGAAACGATTCCAAGCCGTCTTACACGATTTACGAAATGGGTTGGTACACGCTGGGACCCGGCGATTCCATCGGGCATCACAAACATGTGGACAATGACGACGCCATTATCCTTGTTGTCGGCGAAGGGGAATTCAGCGATACCGATAACGTGATCACCAAAGTGGGGCCGGGCGCCATCACCATCGCGAGACCCGGCCAGGCCCACGGCCTTGTGAATACCGGAAAGGAAACCATGCTCCTCTTTGGCGCCATTGCGAAAGAACCGCCGAAAAAGTAGAACAGAGGAGGATTCCTTATGAAAAAAGCCTTGATTTCCGTTCTTGTCTTTTTCTCTCTCGCGCTCTTTGCGGGCGCGCAGAACTTCAAGACTTACGCCATCGGCGATTCTGAGTTTACAGCGCTTTCCGACAGCGTGCGGATGCAGGCCAAAAGTGTTTTGTTGCAACCTGACGCGGAAATCGTAAAGAAGGTTTTGCCGGGCGACGAGACGCCGGGGGCCATCAACGGATACGTTTTGAAAACGCCCCAGGGAATTATGCTTTTCGATACGGGCTTGGGGGCAAACGGCTCTTTGTGGAAATCCCTGAAGGAAGCGGGGATTGACGCAAAACTTGTGAGAAGAATTTTCCTGACGCACATGCACGGGGATCATATCGGCGGGCTTCTTACCCCCGAGGGCAAACCGGTCTTTGAGAAGGCCATGGTCTATGTCAACGATCAGGAATTGGAATTCTGGCTGTCGGACAAGCCCGCCAACAAAGACAACATCCGGATGGCGAAAGCGGTCAAAGAAGCCTATGATGCCCGCCTGGAAACTTTTGTATGGGGTCAGGGCATTACGGGCTACATCACGGCCATGGAAGCCAAGGGGCATACGCCCGGACATACGGCGTTTCTTCTGAAATGCGGACCGGAAATTCAAGATCAAATCCTTGTGGTAGGGGATTTGGTCCATGTGATCCCGGTACAGTTCGCGGATCCCTCGCTTTCCGTCCGATATGACATTGATCCGGCGGAAGCGGCCGTCACAAGAAAGAAATACCTCGATCTGGCCTTCGCAAACAAATACCGGATCGCGGGAATGCATATTCCTTTTACGGGAGTCGGCTATGTGCAGAAAGGGGATATCGGGGAATACAAGTTTGTGCCGGAGCAATAGGCAATGCGCAATTGAAGGAGGTTGAAAATGGCGAAATGCGGAGTTGGATCAAGCGTACTGACTGATGCGAAAGCCGCGGGATTATTTTTACATGGCCGCCCCTCCTGGAGAGGAAGAGACCTATTTGAAGGGCATTACGGACGTCATCGGGCGGAAACCCTTCTTCGGCGGCAGCGCGGCGGATAACGCCATCGCGGGAGAATGGACGCTCTACACGGACGAAGCGGGCGAGTTTGCGGACGGCGTGACCGTAGCCTTCTTCTGGGGTGGAAAAATCACGAATCTCTTTACGGGGGCCTACCGGGAAACCGACGATGTGGGGATTATCACAAAAGTAAAGGATAAGCGGGTGCTCGTGGAAATCGACGGGAAACCGGCCTTGAAGCGTTATGCCCAATGGGCGGGCGTGGAGGCCGACAGTCTCAAAGGCGGGAATCTGCTTGTCTATACGATCACTTCTCCCCTGGGAGTCAAGGACCGTCTCGGGGATCTCATCGCGATCCGCCATCCGATGAACGGCAATGATGATTATTCCATGAATATCGGCGCGGACCTCGCCGAAAAGACCGCGGTGATCCGTATGGCGGGAAGCGTGGACGAATTGATCAAAAGCGCCGGCGATACGCCTTTCCTGATGGAGTTTACCTTCGGGGAATACGGCTATGAAGATGACGGCAACAATACCACCGGCGGATTGATGCTCTCCTATACGGCTTTTGCGGAATAAAGAAAATCCATAATAAAAAAGCTCCGTCCCTCCGGGGGCGGAGCTTTTCCGTCATCTTTCATCCTTCGTAGATCCAGTATCCTTTTTCTTCCCGTCGGGCGATGTCGCCCCGGGCCGCAAGCAACTGCAAGTGCGCCGCCGCTTCTCCGATGGCAAACCATTTCTGGGACGGCGGAAATTCCTCCCAGGTCCGGCTTGTAATGTCCCAATGCATTTTTGAGGCCGCTTCCGCCGCCGTCATCCCGCGCCCGCTCCGGACAATGCCGAGGGCTTCCTCCAGCCTGTGCCCGTGATGATCCCGCAATTCCCGGATTCTTTCGTACAGCGACGCCGGTCTTCGCCGGTGGGCCGTCAGCGTATGTTCCACACGCAGGCTCTCGAGGCGTTTCAGGCTCTCAAAATAATCGCCGAGGGGATTCAAATTGCCGACGCCGATGGAGATATTGGGCGTGATGTCGGCCAGGATCGTATCGCCCGAAATGAGGATTTTTTGATCCTTCTCGTACAGGCAGAGATGCCCCTTTGTATGTCCCGGCGTGTGGAGCACTTGAAAGCGGTAGTCTCCAACGTTGACTTCGTCTCCTTCTCCGAGGATTTCCATGGGGAAGTTGCCGTTTGCCGCGAATTTTCTGCCCGGATGGGTATGGGAGTCCTCACGGAAGCCCAATTTTATCCATAATTGTTCCAATTCGCCCCAAAAGTCGTCGGAACCGGCGACCCGGATGACTTCCGCGTCTTTTTCACTGGCCCACACCGTGGAAGTCCGGCTTTTCACCGCCTCCACGAGACCGGTATGGTCCGAATGCATGTGGGTCAGAAAAATATCGGTCGTCTCCATGGAAACGCCGAGTTCTTCGAGACCCGAAAGCAACGCTTCCCGGCAGGCCGGGAGATTGAAGCCCGTGTCAATCAAAAGATTGCGTTCTTTTCCGCGAATAAAATAAGCATTGAGATATTTGAGGGGGTTTTTCGGCAAAGGGACCTCAATGCACCAGATTTGATCCAAAACCTTTGTAACAGCCATGATGTATTCTCCTGATATTCAGTCTTTCAAGTCCTCCAGATACTGGATCTTTTCATTGACTTTGCGCTTGTAGGAACCGATGATCGCCGCGTCCTCCGGCTTTTTGGGATGGTTCAACCGTTTTCCTAATCTGCGGAAAGATTTTTCAAGGGATTTTCTTTCTTTTTCTTTGAACTGGTCGTCCACAAGTCTGTCAAAGCGATGGGAGAGATCGCCGTATCGTTGCTCGGCCTTTTCCGGCGTGATGGAGCACGCCGTCAAAAAAAGCACGCTCAAGAGGAACCAATGATATTTTTTCATTTTCACTCCTTACTCAGCAGTCGAAAAATAAATAAATGGCGACCCCGATGTGGCTTGAACACACAACCTATTCCTTAGGAGGGAATTGCTCTATCCAATTGAGCTACGGGATC
>JAISST010000099.1 GCA_031272945.1 Fusobacteriaceae bacterium | reverse complement strand
CTCTGTTGAGCCGGTAGTTGCTGCGGTCATGAGCTTTCTCGTATTCGGGGAGAGGCTGGGACCATGGCAGTATTTCGGAATCGGGCTGGTTATTGGATCCATTGTGCTGCTGCAGGGATCTTGAAATCCTGAATCACCCGTTTGTTTCAGGCTCGCTGCAGATATCTTTGGACTCCAAAAACCCCACCAAGCGATCCCTATCCTCCATATCTTTATCCTGCTTGTAATAAATCTCAACAAATGTAATCTTTTCAGGCGACTTATCATAAACATATATGACCCGCAATCCAGTTCGGGCGCCTTTGTTTTTCAGTGATTTGCAGGCAAATTTTTTGACTTTGTACACCATTCGCATTTCACTGCAATAGCCTTGCATGGGAACCGGATCGTCTTTTTTCAAGTTCATGGTAGAAATATCTCAATACTGGCTTTTTTGAGCAATTCAAAATCTTCCGTCAGAGTTCTGAATTTTTTCTTGAGTTTCTTGAAATCCCGTTCAAATTCCGGCAATTCCTCATAGTTCATCCGACCAGCTCCTGTTGGCCGTATCGGCGGTCCGGTAGAATACGGCTTCGTACGGAATGACGCCTTTGTCGTCGGTTATGATCCAGGGGATGTCTTTATGGGATAACTCCGAAAGTTCCTTTGCGCTTTTATCCGAATATTTCTCCAAAACATGGTCAATATGCTTGATTTCTCTTGCTGAGAGGATACTCAGGTTGGCCACGCGAACGGGAATATATTTGGTCTGCTCATGATTGAAATGTTTCGTCCTGATTTCTTCAATCTCATTATCTTCCTGCATTTTTCCGGTGATTTTGGCAAAATCCACTGGCGTGGGACCATATGTATTTTTGATATACTTCGCGCCGATCAATTGCTCCTCATAGAGTTCGTAATAGTCAAAATCAATAAAATACAACAGCTTGTAAATCACTGTTTTACCAACGTTTGGTTTGGCGCCGACTTTTCCGAGAATATAGAGCAACGTCTCTTTGAATTTTTCAATATTCTCCTGTGGAATATCAATCCTGATGTCCGCTTTTTCACGTTTTTGTTTATTTGTTTGGGTCCCGATGACGTTGTATTCCGGTTCCGGGGGGATTATTCCCTCAAGGATGCTTTCAGGGGACACATCAAAAATTTCCGCCAGTTTTTTGATGTGCGGCAGAGCCGTCTTGAGGGTAGTCTCGTTTTCGTATTTGATTAAGGTCTGACGCGTTACGTTGAGTTTTTCCGCCAATTCCACCTGTGAGAACCCGTTTTTTTCCCGTAGCAGCTTAATGATATTCGCCATTTTTTTATCTCCTTACCCGACAAGAATTCTCCTTTGTAGAATCAGTATACAGCTTTTTATGAAAAATGTCAAGAATTATTTACATTAAGATGTAAAGATCTTCGTGGTTAAAATTTTTACTCAATCTATAAAACCCCCTCTTATCGTGTTTCTATAAGTCCAAACCCGAATAACGATAATAGGATTGATGATAAATTTAATCAGAAAAGACTAACAAAACTTGTAGGGGCGAATTCGCGACTTCTTACGCATGCGTAGCAGGCGTTAGAAGGCCGCGATGTCACGGCGTCAGCGCGCTTGCACGCCACAGCCGGGGCTGAATATTCGCCCATCGAACAATAAAGACCCACTTTCCCGCTATACGAATCGACCCGAGCCCTAACCCGCAAGTGTAGGGGCGAATGAATATTCGCCCGGTCCTATATCTTACATTTTTCGCCCGGTCCCTCGAACATCCCGCCGTCATTAGACCCATATTTCACATTTTCACAAACAAAAAACCCCCGCATTTCGCCCGCGGGGGATTCTTATTCAAATGGTCGAGGCGACAGGATTTGAACCTGCGACTTTTGCGTCCCGAACGCAACGCTCTACCGGGCTGAGCCACGCCTCGAGGGGATGGGGGAAATTTTCCCCGCCATGACATTATACTAAAACTTCTTGTTTCAGTCAAGCAAAAATTTTAATTCTTTTCATTTTTCTTGGCGTTTTCCACGCGAAACCGCTCCATTTTTCCCGAAACTTCCGGACCGACCACACAGCTTAAGAAAACGCCCGCCTCTTCAAATTCTTCATTTTCCACAATGGCGTTCCGGTGCAGGTAGGCCACCAGCGCCGTTTCTCCATAGGGAATCCGGTAGTTTTCCCGTTTCGTCTTTTGCGGAAGCAAGGCCTCTATGGCTTTTAGCAACGAGTCGACGCCTTTGTTCTGCTTTGCGCTGATTTCCACAATATTGTACCGGCCGAACGCTTCCTTTACCGCCGAGATTTTTTCCGGGGTCATTTTATCGATTTTATTAAGGGCGAGGACCGTCGGTTTTGTATCGGCGCTCAATTCGGCGAGAACGGCTTCCACCGCCTTGACTTCTTCCGGTATCTCCCCGCTTTCCCCGTCGACCACATGAACGAGAAGGTCCGCGTAGCTGACTTCATCGAGAGTGGATTTGAACGCTTCCACAAGGTCATGGGGCAGCTTCCTGATGAATCCCACCGTATCGGTCACGGAAAGAATCCGTCGGGAGGGCAGGGCAATGGAACGGGTCGTCGTATCCAGCGTCGCGAAGAGCATATCTTCCGCGAAGGCTTCGCTTCCCTTGGCGGAACAGTCGGCCGGATATTCCCTTGTGAGCAGATTGCGCAGCGTGGACTTCCCCGCGTTGGTATAGCCCACAAGAGCAATGCGGGAGACGCCTGAACGGTCTCTTTTCTCTCTGCGCAGCGCTCTTGTCTTCTGGATTTCTTGCAGCTCCTTCCGCAGGGCGTTGATCTCATCCCGGATCCGGCGCCTGTCTGTCTCCAGTTTTGTTTCGCCCGCGCCTCCCCGGATCCCGAAGCCTGCCCGGGACATGGAAACGCCCGCGCCGATGAGTTTTGCGCCGCTGTATTTGAGTTCCGCCAAGCGGACCTGGATCTTTCCTTCTCTGGTGACGGCCCGCCTCGCGAATATCTCCAGGATCAGGACTGTCCGGTCAATCACCCGGCAACCGAGAATCGCCTCGAGATTTCTTGCCTGGATTCCCGAAAGTTCATCGTCAAAGATCACAAGATCCGCCTTTTGTACCTGTTTGTACAAGGACAGTTCCCGCGCTTTTCCGCTGCCTAAAAACGTCACATTGTCGGGTTTGCTCCTTTTTTGAAGAAAGCGCCCTGCGGTCCGGATTCCGCAGGCTTTTGCCAGTTCTTCCAATTCGTCGAGCATTCCTTCATTTTCGATCCCCACAAGAACGGCCGCTTCCTGCTCGCGTTCCGTGGTGAAGCCCTTTTTTCCGGAGGGCGCGTCCAATTCCTCCAGAATGCGAAGAAAATCCAGGTTTTCGGCCTGTGAAAGCGAAAGGGATCTCGTGAGCCGGCAGGAGAAGTTTTCCCCGCGCCGCTCGCAAAACCCCACGGAGATTCCGGTGATTTTTCCTTCGTCGTTGACCCCTACGGCCGCCATGGCGTCCAGTTTCAATTTCAAGAGCGCTGAGACGTCCACGTCCGACAGACGGGAGTCGCCGTTGGGGTGCGTATGAAAGATCCGAATGCCGGAGAGTTTGTCGCCGTCCGCGGCAATCACGGGCAGACTGGCGGTCCTGTCGTCTCCGACGGAAATCTCCGTCACATGTCCCCGCCGGTCCATGGAGACGCTGATCTCCCGGTTGATTTTGGCGCTTATCTCCGCAAGGGGCAGCAGGATGTCCCGGCTGACAAACCTATCTTTATCCAGTTTTATCTCGAAAAGCGCATTTAAAAAAGAGAGGGCAGCCTCCCGGATCCCTTCGATATTCCCTTGTATCATCTCATCACCTCATTATTACATTCTCCGGGGAGCAAAAAGCACGGCGACCCGCGGATGCTTCGCCAAAAAGCGCAGGCACACAAACTGCTTCGCGGCCATCCCCAGAATAAACAGGCCGAAAACGAAGATGACCGCATTCATGCATTTGGTAATCTTCAGCAGAACCGCGTCGTTGATTGTTTTTTTGAAATGGGTCAGGAAGAATGTCACGAGCAGCCATTCGGCCACCCCGCCTACCGGTACGCCCATAATGAGCAAAAAGGAATACTGCAATTCAATGTCCACGTAGACCCGCAACGCGGAAAAAATGAGCCAAACCGTAAAAAAACTCGACAGATTGCCCATCCCGAGCACAAAAGTCGTCGTATAATTTTTCAAATAGCTGCCGGGCACATATTTCAAGTGCTTCAATTCTTTTTTTCGGATCAGTTTGTCCAGCGAGATCCATACGAGCAAAAAACCGATCAAAATCTTGAAATAAAGCTCATAGCGAATGATCCAGGCGTTTACCTGATCCATAAAAAAAAGTACCAGGCTCGTATAAAACAGGTCTGTGGTGATCATGCCGAAAGCCGATACAAGACCTTTCATCCGCCCTTCCGAGAGTGTTTTCTCCATACAAAAAATCCCGACCGGGCCAAAGGGAATAGACAAAGCCAGTCCGGTGACTATGCCTTTTAAAAATAAACGATACAAAAGAACCACCTCATGTTCCGAAAATACAGTATGCAAAAAACTCAATAGTCCTTAGTATCAGTTTACCATATCATAGGGAATTTTACAAACAAATTTTAAATTCCCATTGATTTTTTTCCCCGGAAATGATATAAGTATAGACATAGGAAAGGAATGTCCGGAAAAGATCCGGATCGTTCCCGGAAGTCATCCCCATGACATAATAACAGTGTAGTCTATCCTTGTCAGTAAGTGGTATGCCCGCGAAAGAAATACGGCGCTTCCGGCATACGGTCTTATCTGTTTTTGCATGGAGGAAAACATGAAACAAATCATTTCGACCGTCTTTCTGATCAGTTCGTTCCTGTTTGCGGCGGAACCCCGGGAGATCAATATCACGCAGGCGGAATTGCGGGGACCGCTGATTTATGAAAAAGGGAAGGACCAACCGTATACGGGCTTTCTCAAGATTCATTACCAGAGCGGAAAACTGGACAGCATCCACGGCGTCCTGGACGGATTGGAAGAAGGCATGCGCAATTCATACTTTGAAAACGGACAACTGCGCGAAGAGGGAAATTACAGAAAAGGAAAACGGGAAGGACTTCACCGCTCCTTTTATGAGAACGGCTGCCCCCAGTATGAACTGCATTACAAAGAAGGGGTATATGACGGCAGCGCCCGGGAATACTATGAAAACGGACAGCTGAAAGGCGAGGTCAACTTTGCCGGCGGCGCTCCGGTCGGGCCTTACCGGCTTTACTATGAAAACGGCATCCTGAATGAAGAGGGAACTTTTGAAGTCTTTCGGGAAAATATTGAATACGCCGGTTCCATCGGCGGCAGCGAAACGCGAGGGGGACGTCCCTCCCGGAATTTTCCCGGACCTGTCCTTCAGACAAGGGCCAAAATCGAGCGCAGTACGACGGTACAAAACTACCGGATTTATTATACAAACGGAAAATTGCTGGAGACCGGCCGGTTTGTGAATGGGTTTCCCGAAGGAACGAAGCGGATCTATTATGAAAACGGGAATCTCCAGACGGAAGCCTCCTTCCGGAGAGGCTTTCCCGAGGGAATCCGGAAGGAATTCAGCGAAGACGGAAAACTTTTGAATGAAACAAGTTGGCAGGACGGCAGGATGAACGGACCCGCCCGAGAATACTATCCATCGGGAAAGATCAAAGAAGAGCGGTATTACCGTAAGGACAAGCTGGACGGCATCGTAAAGC
Organism: Fusobacteriaceae bacterium; assembly: GCA_031272945.1. Lineage (GTDB taxonomy): Bacteria > Fusobacteriota > Fusobacteriia > Fusobacteriales > Fusobacteriaceae > JAISST01. The sequence goes on along the minus strand of JAISST010000099.1, from coordinate 1,639 downwards.
GCTATGACGAAAACGGAAATTTGACGGGGGAAATTCTGTACACGGAAGGAAAAATACGCAAATAAAGGAGGTTTTTCCATGGGCCGTTTTGCTGACGTCGGATTCGGCGCCGCGACATTGGAGGAATTCAAAAAACTGGTGACGACCGCCTACCGCTCGGCAAAGAAATACCCGGCCGAGGGGGGAAGCTATGCCGTCTACTCCGATCCTTCGGGCGCCCAGTTGTGGATTCAGTTCAACATGCGCAACGAGGTCACGGGAGCAAGTCCTTATTTCAAAGGTCGCAGCAGACGGGCCGTCTGTCTGACCAATACGGTTCCGCGGCATATGAGCGAAATGGACGGCGCCTTTCACTGCTGGGCGGCGCCTTCTTCCGAAAAGAACCCCTTTTCGGGGCTGTACCCTTTTGTGTTCGATGTGCCGGATTACCGGATCATGGCAAGTTTCAAGTTTCCCAGAGACTGCGATATTCAATTGAACGGCTTCGCGGAGAAGATTTCCTGTCAGGCGGGAGAAGCGAGTCCCCGGGGCGGATCGTTTTCTCCGAGCGTGCGCGCCACGGGCGGCGGCATCGATGAAGGGGGAGAGCCGCAGGCTTACGGCATATTTTCCGGCGGAATTCTCCAATGGGAACGCCGGACAAATCAGCTGACCGGCCAGGAATTCTACTGGCTTTTCGTGGAAACGCTGGGCGGCGCCATGGATATCCTGGTCGAAAGAAAGAAACTCCCGGAAGATCCGGTCGCGGGCGGCGCCTTTTCGGGAGAATTCTGGCTTACGGGGCGGATTTACGGAGCGCCTTTGATCTCGGGTTAGCGGATCATCACAGGGGGGAGTACAATGAACTACGGATTTATCAGAGTTGCAGCCGCTACGCACGCGGTTGTGGTGGCCGACGTCATTCACAATACGGAGGAAATCTGTCGCATGATCGAGGAGGCTCGTCAAAACCAGGCCTCCCTTTTGGTTTTTCCGGAACTTTCCGTCACCGGCTATACCTGCCACGATTTGTTCCTGCAAAATACGCTGCTGGCCCGGGCGGAAAAAGCCGTTGACGAATTACGCCGCTTCAGCGTGGATTACGAGATGGTCATTGTGGCCGGTTTCCCTTTTTCTTACAAGAATAAGCTCTACAACTGCGCCGCGGTCATTTGCAAGGGGGCGCTCCTGGGGATCGTGCCCAAGCGCTTCATCCCCAATTACCAGGAATTTTATGAAGCCCGGTACTTTACACCGGGCGACAGACTTCCTGTAACGGTTGATTTTCTCGGCGAAGAGACCCTTTTCGGAGGCAATATTCTCTTCCGCTGCAAAGATATCGAGCATTTTGTGATCGGCGTCGAAATCTGCGAAGATCTGTGGATGCCGTTGACTCCCGGTACGACCCATGCTCTGGCCGGCGCCACAGTCCTTGTCAATTCTTCGGCCAGCGATGAGGTGGTCGGAAAAACACTCTACCGGAATCAGTTAGTCGGCGGAAAATCCGCTTCCCTCATCTGCGCTTACATTTACGCCAATACGGGTATCGGGGAGTCCACCCAGGACCTTGTATTTTCCGGGCACAACGTCATCGCCGAAAACGGCGCCATCGTTTCCGAAAGCGGGCGCTTTGCCGATGAGATTCTCTACGGCGATATTG
>JAISST010000086.1 GCA_031272945.1 Fusobacteriaceae bacterium | reverse complement strand
GTGTACGTATTGACGAAAGAAGAGGGAGGACGGCATACGCCTTTCTTTACGGGATACAAACCCCAGTTCTATTTCCGGACCACGGACATCACCGGCGAAGTAAACCTGCCTGAAGGCGTGGAAATGGTAATGCCGGGCGACAACATCACGATGACGATCAAACTGATCCACGCCATCGCCATGGAAACCCAGCTGCGTTTCGCCATTCGCGAAGGCGGCCGGACCGTTGCGTCGGGCGTTGTGGCTGAAATCATCAAGTAGGACAATGATAAAAATAAAGAACCGTCGCTGATGCGACGGTTCTTTTTAATATCCTTTATTTCAAGTTCTTTTTGACCTTTCTGAAAAAATGCACAAAGGTCGGATAGGCAAAGAAGCCTTCGATATACTTCTGATATCCCAAAGATACCGGCGGGATGGCCAATACGTAGACGCCCACCTCATCGTGGATGATTCTTGCGGCCTCTTTGTAGGCGGCGGCCCTTTCCGCCGGATCGACGGAAGCCCGGCCCTTGTCCAGAAGCTCGTCTACGCGGGCGTTTTTATAAAAGGCCATATTTCCGGCGGTACCGCTGCTTTTGGAATGGAACAGCGGATATACGCAGCCGTCGGGATCAGCGGAACCCGGCCAGCCCAGCATATAGATGTCGTGCTCGGCTTTGCCCAGTTTTTCCAGATAGGCGGACCATTCGAGAATTTCGATGGACATGTCCACATTGATGGCCTTCAGCTGTTCCTGCAAGATGACGGCCGTATCTTTCCGGGACTGGTTTTCATTTGTCCAGAACCGAAGCTTGAATCCGTCGGGATAGCCCGCTTCCGCCAGGAGTTTTTTCGCTTTTTCTATATTGATTTCGTAAGGCGGGATTTCCTCATAACCCAGGATACTCGGAGGAATCACGGAGACGGTCTGAATCGCGCGCTTTACAAAAGCCGTGTCCACGATGTCCGTCTGATTGATTGCCAGGGCAATGGCCTGCCGCACGCGGATATCGCTGGTCGGTCCTTTTTCGTTGTTGAATCCGATGTAATTCAGGGCGACCGACGGTTTGGCCACGAGAACCAGGTTGGGGTTCTCCTCGATGGGCGTCATGTCAATGGGGTCCACGGAGAGAACCATGTCGATTTCCCCTGTTTCCAGCGCGATGGTTCTGCTGGTGGTTTCGGGAATATTCCGGAAAATGATCCCGTCTGTGGCGGGCGCTCCGGCAAAATAGTCTTTGTTTGCTTTCATGACAATCCTGTCGCCCGACTTCCAGGATTCAAAAATAAAGGGGCCGGTCCCGATCGGTTCGAAGAACACTTCCTTGTCGCCGTTTTCGACATATTTTTTGTTGAGAATGGATCCGCTGCCGTGGGCGAGGGACGATAACATGGGTCCGTAGGGACTTTTTGTCACGATATCCACTTCATAGGGATTGATGATGTCCACCCGGTCCAAATTGCCGAAATACGTCATGCCTCCGGGCGCTTTGGAGGATCTTTCCAGTGAAAACTTCACGTCCTCAGCGGTAAAATCATCACCGTTATGGAATTTCACGCCTTTTTTCAGCTTGACGTTCAAGGTCAGCGGGTCTTTCTGCGTCCAGGACTCGGCAAGGCTCGGTTCGATCTGCATTTGATCGGACCATTCGAAGAGTCTGTCATAGATCTGCACGGAGACATTGTGGGAGTAGACGTCGTTGGAAGCGGCGGGATCCAGCGTCTTGGGATCCGTCTGCTGGGCGACGATCAGGGTGGCGGGCAGCGATTTGGAGAAAGCCGGCGCCGTAAAGAGAAGCAGGACGATAAAGGAATAAAGTAAGCGTTTTAAAAAAAATTTCATGGGAACCCCCCGGGTTATAGGATGTAGTGTGATAAGAAAGTACCGTATGTTCAGTCAAATAAACTATGAAATTATCTTATGCTATTTTTCACAAAATTTCAAGTTATTTTTTTGTCGGGAATGACAAATTAAAATATTGTTCGGTTTTGGAACAATTTTTTCATGATAGCAAAAGGATTCTTATTGATTCTTATGGAAAATTGTTGTAAAATAGGGTATAAAAACCCGAATACCCACAAGGAGCTAACGTGAAAACAAGAGTCAGAAACGAGGAAATCACCCGCGTCGCGGCCGCCATATTGGAAAAATTGGGCTTACCCGCGCCCCACGCGGCCGTCCTGGCCGAATCCCTCATGGATGCGGAAATTCGCGGCGTCGAGAGCCACGGTTTCATCCGCCTGCCGGCCTATGCGGACAAAGTTCGCAGAGGCCTCATTTCACCCGATCCTGACATAAAAACCACCAGTACCGGTTGCATCTTGAAAGTGGACGGCGGGAACGGCTTCGGGCAGATCATCCTGAGGGAGACCCTGGATCGCTGCTTCGGGATCGCCGACCAATCGGGCTGCGCCGTCGCCGCGGTCAAAAACAGCAACAATTTCGGAGCGGCGGGATACTTTTCCCGCTATGCCGCCGAAAAAGGTTATATCGCCTATGTCACAAGCAACGGCGGTCCCGTCATGGTCCCCTTCGGCGGAAGAAAACCCATGCTGGGGACCGATCCCTTCACGGTATCTTTCCCAGCCGGGAAATACGGAACCTTTACGCTGGACGTAGCCGTGAGCGCCGTCGCCCTCGGAAAAATAACGCTCTGTGAGAAACAGGGCAAGCCGATTCCCGAGGGATGGGCGGTGGATTCGGAGGGAAACGATACGACGGACCCCGTTGCCGCCCAGGCGGGCGGCATGCTCCCCATGGCCGGACACAAGGGTTACGGGATGGCCATGATTACCGATATGCTCTGCGGACTCCTGGGCGGCGCGCGCTTGAGTTATGAGGCGGCCACCATGTTTGACAAGACGTCCAAATCGGAAATCGGACATTTCGCCTGCGTGTTGCGCCTTGACGCCTTCACGGACCCGGCGCTTTTCAGGGAGCGGGTCGAAAAATGGTTTGACAGGCTGAAATCCTCTCCCCGCAGGAAAAGCGCGAGGGAAATACTCATTCCCGGCGAGATCGAAAACAGACTGGCCGCGGAAAATAACGGGACAACCGAAATTTTGGATACGACGTTGCTTGTGCTGGAAAATCTGCAAGCTTCTCTTTGAGGTTGCTATTGACGAAAAAGAAGTTTCATGCTATAATGAAAAATGTCACAGAGATACGGGATTCTTGCGGCGTGGTCGTATCGAACCGCGTCAGGTCCGGAAGGAAGCAGCGCTAAGGTATTATCGCGGGTGTGGGTAATTCTTGTCTTTGTGACTTTTGTTTATGGAGAAAATTATGAATGCGGAGATTCTGAATAAATTAAACGACAAACAGCAGGAAGCCTGCCGGAAGACCGAAGGTCCCCTTCTGATCCTGGCGGGGGCCGGTTCCGGAAAAACCAGAACCCTCACCTACAGGATCGCCCATATGATCAGGAATTGTGGAATTTCCCCCTATCATATCCTCGCGGTGACGTTTACAAACAAGGCGGCCCGGGAAATGAAGGAAAGAGTCGTGGATCTCGTGGGAGAGGACGCCAACCGGGCCCTCATTTCCACCTTCCATTCCTTCGGCCTGCGCCTTTTGCGCCTGTATGCCGTCAAACTCGGCTACGGGGCCAATTTTACCATCTATGATACCGACGACCAGAAAAGGGCCGTCAAAAGCATCCTGAAAAGTATGCATTCCGTAAACAAAGCCCTGACGGAAGGAATGCTGGTCTCCGCCATTTCCAGGCTCAAAGAGGAGGGAACGTCCCCGGAAAGCTACAATGAAGGCTATGCCCGCTTCGACGAGAACGAGCAGCTGATCGGCGACGTCTATGTGCGATACAACCGGATTTTGAAGGAAAATAACGCCATGGATTTTTCCGATATTCTGCTCAACACCTGGAAAATTCTTCAATACAAAGAGGTATTGGAAAAAGCCCGGGACAAATTTCGCTACATCATGGTCGACGAATACCAGGACACCAATAAAATCCAATATGACATTATACATCTTGTGGCTGAAAAATACCGGAACATCTGCGTTGTGGGCGACGAAAACCAGAGCATCTACGGGTTCCGGGGCGCCAATATCCGGAATATCCTGGATTTTGAGCGGGATTACCCCGACGCCGTTGTGGTCAAACTGGAGGAAAACTACCGTTCGACCCCGGTCATTCTCGAGGCCGCCAACCATGTGATCCGGAACAACACGAGCTCCAAGGACAAGACCCTCTGGACAAGGAAGAAGAGCGGCGCGCAAATCTCTCTTTTCGCCTGTGAGGACGGAAGGGAGGAAGTAGGGAGAATCCTCGACGAAGTGTTGAAAGGCAAACAGGAAGGAAAAAAGTACCGGGACTTTACGGTTCTCTACAGGACAAACGCCCAGTCGAGACTCTTTGAGGAAGGATGCCTGCGCAACAACATTCCTTACAAAGTGTTCGGCGGCATGCAGTTTTATCAGCGGGCTGAAATCAAGGACCTGCTGGCCTGGCTGTCCGTGATCAACAACACTTCGGACAATATCAATTTTTTACGGATCATCAATGTTCCCAAAAGAAAAATCGGGGAAAAGACCATCGAAAAAATCACGGAATACCGCGAGGCGAAAGGAATTTCCCTCTACACGGCCGTCGGGGAATGCGACGCCATCGGCGGATTGAGTCAGGGGGTCCGGGAAAAATTGCGGGAATTGTTCGCCCTGCTCCGGCAGATGATCGCCTTGTCGGAAGAGCTGCCGGTATCAAAGCTTTTTGACGAACTGCTGAGCCGGATCAGATTCCGGGACTACGTGCTGGACAACTATGACGACGGAGAGGGGCGCCTCGAAAATGTGGACGAATTGTACAATTCCATCATCGAACTGGAACGGGTCATCGAGACGATGTCCCTGCGGGAGTACCTGGAAAATGTATCCCTCGTCAGCGCCACGGACGATCTCAACGAAGAAAAGGATTATTTGAAGCTCATGACGATCCATAACGCCAAGGGACTGGAATTTCCCGTTGTTTTTGTGTGCGGCATGGAAGAGGAGATTTTTCCCGGAAAAAAGGCGGCCTTCTCCCTCTCGGACCTTGAGGAGGAACGGCGGCTTTGCTATGTGGCCATCACCCGGGCCGAAGAAAAACTCTACCTCTCCTGGGCCAAAATGCGTTATCTTTACGGCGAATTGTCCTGGCGGACCCGCTCCCGATTTTTGGGTGAAATCCCGGAATCCATCCTGGATTTGGAAGAAAAAACCGCTGGGCTCCCGGAAGAAAAAACGGGAGAAAACCGCTGGCAAACCGGGAGAACGGAATCGAGAAATGTTGCGGAAACAGCGGGAAACAGCGGATATGCTCCCGCTTTCCGAAAGGCGATCACAGCGGCGGATTTGAACCGCGCGGCGGGAGATTTTCCCTATGCGGTCGGCGACAAGGTCATGCACAAAAAATTCGGACTCGGCGTCGTACGGGACATATCGTCGCGAAAAGTCGAGATTGATTTTGTGGATGGTACAAAAGAAATCGCCCTTGTGGTGGCGGACAAGTTTTTACAGAAAATATGAGAAAAATTTGACGGGAGGCGTCGGGATATGAAGCGAAAAACAGTCGCGCAAGAGATATGCTGTGAGGGGATCGGGCTTCACAAAGGACTGCCGGTCACAATGCGGCTGATACCCCGTGAAAGCGACGGGATCCTTTTCCGGAGGGCGGACCTTGAACCCGGAAAAAACGAAATAAAACTGAGCTTGGCCAATACTTTCGATCTGACCCGGGGGACAAATATCAAAAATGAGGAAGGCGCAGCCGTTTATACGATTGAGCATTTTCTTTCGGCTCTGGCGGCCGCGGAAATCAGCGACCTCATGGTGGAACTGGACGGGAATGAGCTTCCGATCGGAGACGGCAGTACGCGACATTTCCTGGAGCTTTTCCGGCGCGCCGGAATCCGGGAACTGGACGCGGAGGCGAGGGATTTGGTCATCAATACCCCGGTCTGGCTGCAAAAAGGGGATAAGACCCTCGTGATCCTTCCCTATGAGGGATATAAAATAACCTATGCGATCCGTTTCGAGCACGCGTTCCTGAAATCTCAACTGGCGGAATTTGAGATCACCCCGGAAACCTACGAAAAGGAAATCGCTTCGGCCCGGACCTTCGGCTTTGACTACGAAGTGGCGTACCTCAAAAAAAACAATCTTGCCCTGGGCGGCTCGCTGGAAAACGCTGTGGTTATTACGGAAACGGGCGTGTTGAATCCCGAAGGACTGCGCTGGCCCGATGAATTTGTCCGGCACAAGATGCTGGATATCATCGGGGATTTAAAAGTGTTGAACAGACCGATCAAGGGGCATGTGATCGCCGTCAAAGCGGGGCATGAGCTCGATATCGCCTTCGCGAAACTGTTGGAGAATCTGTAGCGTACGAAGGGGAGGGAATCTTTCCGAAAAAAAAACAGGAACGATTCCGAGAAATATGGTATAATAACAATGGTATTACAAAAAAAATAGAAAGCGGAGGCTGCGTATCATGTTAGATGTTTTGGAAATCATGAAGAGAATACCCCACAGATATCCCTTCCTGCTGGTGGATAAAGTGCTTGAAATGGATAAAGAGACGAAAACTGCCCGGGGGATCAAAAATGTCACGATCAATGAGGAATTCTTCCAGGGACATTTTCCGGGTCATCCGATTATGCCCGGCGTTTTGATCATAGAAAGTATGGCCCAGTGTCTGGGCGTACTCGTGATGGACGGGTTGGAAGGGGAGAAATTGCCGTATTTCGCGGCGATAGAATCGGCAAAATTCAAAAGACCCGTACGACCCGGCGACAGGCTGGAATACGAGGTCAGCGTGGAAAAACAGAAGCTCAACATTGTAAAGGCTCACGGTACAGCGAAAGTCGACGGAGAACTGGCCTGCGAGGCGACGTTTACATTTTGTATCGCCGATAAATAAGACCGGAGGGGGCGTTACCTTGGCAGAAATTGATAAAACCGCCACCGTGGAAGAAGGGGCGGTTCTCGAAGATGGGGTAAAAATTGGACCCTATTGCTTTATCGGAAAAGATGTAAAAATCGGAAAAAATACCCGCTTGATTTCCCATGTGGTCGTCGGCGGGATTACGGAAATCGGAGAAGGCAATGAGATTTTCCCCTTTGCCTCCATCGGACTGGCCAACCAGGACCTGAAATACAAAGGAGAGCCGACGAAAACCATCATCGGCGACCACAATAAAATCCGGGAGTCCGTTACGATCCACCGGGGCACCGACGATCGCTGGGAGACCCGGATCGGCAGCGGCAACCTCCTGATGGCCTATGTGCATGTGGCGCATGACTGCATCATCGGGAACGGGTGTATTCTCGCCAACAGCGTGACGCTGGCGGGTCATGTGGTCATGGAAGATTTCGCCATCATCGGAGGTCTGACGCCGGCTCATCAATTCACGAGAATCGGCGCTTATTCCATGACGGGGGGGAACAGCGGCATCGCGCAGGATATTTGTCCTTTTTGTCTCGCCGAAGGAAACCATGCGCAAATGCATGGATTAAACAGCATCGGGCTTCGGCGTCACGGGTTTACCGATGGGGATCTGTCGAACCTGAAAAAAGCCTACCGCTTGATTTTCCGGAGCGGCCTTCCTTTGCAGGAGGCTCTGAAACAGGTGGAAGAAAGCCTTGGACAGGATGAACACGTCATGTACCTGGTGAATTTTATCCGGAACAGCCGGAGGGGGATTGCGCGCTGATGAGGAAAATAGGACTCATCGTGGGAAACGGCCTGTTGCCGCGGTATTTTTTGGAAAAAGCCGCCGACAGGGATCTGGAAGTCTTTCCCGTGGGTCTTTTCGATACAATTGATGAGGTCGTCAAAAAAGACAGGCGTTTTCGGGCTTTTAATATCGGGCAGGTAGGAGATATCGTCAAGTATTTTCTTCTCCGGGATGTGCGGGAGTTGATTCTGCTGGGTAAAGTGGAAAAGCGGCTGATTTTTCAAGATTTGCAACTCGATTCATTTGGGGAGGAACTTCTGAAAAAATTACCCGACAGAAAAGACGAGACGCTTCTTTTTGGAGTGATCAGTTTTTTGCGTTTAAACGGGATCCGGGTGTTGGACCAGACAAAATTTATCGAAGAATTTCTGCTGAAAAAAAAGCGTTATACGAAGCAGGCGCCCGATGAAACGGACCTTCTGACGATAAAAACGGGCGTGGAGGCCGCCAAGGCCCTGAGCAGGGTCGACGCGGGGCAATGCGTCATATGCAAGGACAGAAGCGTCGTGGCTCTGGAAGGAATCGAGGGCACCGACCGTTGTATCCGGCGCGGCGGGGAACTGGCGGGAGCGGGGACCATTGTGGTAAAAATGGCCCGGCCGCAGCAAAACATGAAGGTGGATGTTCCGGTCATCGGAATCGAAACGGTACGAACGGCCGCCGCCGTCAAGGCCCGGGGCGTCGTCGGCGAATCCGGGAAAATGATGCTTCTCGATGAAGCGGACTGCATCCGGATCGCGGAAGAAAACAATATGTTTATTATAGGCGTCTAATAGTATAGAACCAAGGGGTATAATATGGAACAGCGCGAGGCGGGGCAAAAATTTTTTGTCTCAACCGGGGAAACGTCGGGAGATCTGCACTTGTCTTACATCGTGGAGGCCGCCCGGAAATTGGATCCGGAAGCTTCTTTTTACGGCGTCGCGGGCGTGTACGGCAGAAAAGCCGGCGTGAAGATTCTGCAGGATATCCGGGACCTTGCGGTCATGGGCTTTACGGAAGCCCTCCGGAAATACGGGTTTTTAAAAGGCAAAGCCCGGGAATACCTGAGTTTTATAAAAAAAGAGGAAATCCGGAAAGTGATTCTCGTGGATTACGGCGGATTTCACTTGAAGTTTCTGGCGCTCTTGAAAAAAGAGCTGCCGGAAGTAAAGGTCTATTATTATATTCCGCCGAAACTCTGGATCTGGGGAAAAAGCCGCCTGAAAAAACTCGTCCTGGCGGACCGCATTCTCGTGATTTTTCCCTGGGAAGTGGATTTTTATAAAAAACAAAATGTGGAAACCGTGTATTACGGCAACCCTTTTACGGAAAAATACCGGGTTGTCGAAAACCGGGGGGACCAGATCCTGCTGCTGCCGGGCAGCCGAAAGCAGGAAGTTACCGGTCTTTTCCCCGTACAGTTGGCGGTGGTCAGGCAGTTTCCGGAAAAGAGATTTCTGCTGAAACTGTCGGAAGAATCCCATCGGACATGGATAGAGCAATTGACGGGCGGGGAAAAATTGCCGGAGAATCTGGAAATTACCGCGGAGAAAAGCCTTGAGGCCTGCGTGGCCCGGTGCCGGGTCGCTTGCTGCGCTTCGGGCACCGTGACGTTGGAACTCTGCCTCATGGGGATTCCCGCTGTGGTGATCTATAAAGTGGGTCTGATCAACGCGGTCATCATCCGTCTTTTTCTGTCTCTGGGCTTTGTGTCCCTGCCGAATCTTACCATAAACCGGGAAGTCTATCCGGAGCTTTTGCAGGAAAAATGTACGGCGGAAAATATCGGGCGGGAACTCTCGGAACTCTCGGATAATCCGGCGCGGCAGGCAAAAGTGACGGAGGATATGGCCGAAGTTCGGGCCAAGCTGCAAAACGGGAACACGCATATCGTGGAAAGTTATGGAGCTTATATATTGAATCACTGAAATACGGATATATTTAGAATGATGGATATAGCCATGCATTGTATCAAAAATTAAAAAGGAAGCGGATAATGAATACAATTACGGAAAAATTCAGGATGTACAACAACAGATCCCTGAAAACATTGTTAAAATACAGCATGCACTACAAATGGATCATGATCGGCGTCCTCCTGATGTCCGTTTGTTCTTCGGTTTTCGGCGCCATACCCGCCTGGCTCAGCAAGTATTTCGTGGACGACGTACTGGTCAAGGAAGACAGCAAAATGGTCGTGTACATTCTGCTGGCCTATGTGATCACCACGGCCGTAAAAGTCGTCACGGCCTATCTGGCCAGTATTTTTTCGAGCCGGGTGACGGAAACCATCATCCGGGATATCCGCCGGGACATCTTTTGTCATCTGCAGTCGCTGCCGATCCGCTTTTACAAAAAAAACAAAATGGGAGACCTGATGGCGAGACTTTCAGGCGACGCCCAGACGCTGGGCCATATCGGATTTCACCTGTTTGATATGCTGAAGGAATTTTTGGCGGTGCTGGCTCTTACGGTGAGACTGTTTCAGGTGGATCTGGCCTTGACTTTGATCAGCCTCATCATCATGCCGGTTCTGATCAGCGTTGTGCGGAATTACACGAAAAAAATCAGGAAATCCGGCCGTATCCGCCAGGATACGGCGGGCTCCGTGACCGCCTTTATTCAGGAGGCGCTCTCGGGGATTTACGTCATCAAAGCCTTTCACAATGAAGAAAGGATGATCAAGAAATATAAAGAAATCAGTCAGACGGAATTTGAAAAGGCTTACCGGAGCAGAAAGATCAAGGCAAAAGTAAATCCCATCAACGAAGTGATCACAACGCTGATGATCGGTCTCGTAGCGGCCTACGGCTGGTATCTTGTGATGAACAAGCGCATTACGTCGGGGGACCTGGCTTCCTTTGTAACGGCCCTGGGTCTGATGCATCAGCCGCTCAAACGCTTCATCACCAAAAACAACGACCTGCAGGAAGCCTTACCTTCGGCGGACCGGATCATCGAGATTTTTGATGAAATTCCCGAACCGGAAGTCCGGGGCGAAGCGCCCGAACCCGGAAAAGAAATCCGCCATATGGAATTCCGGCATGTTTGTTTTCACTACGACGACCAGGAGAGCAATACGCTTCATGACATCAATCTCCGGGTAAAAACAGGCGACGTGGTGGCCCTCGTCGGAAAAAGCGGCAGCGGCAAGACGACGCTGGTGAATCTGATCCCGCGCTTCTATGATGTGACGGAGGGGGGCATTTACGTAAACGGCGAAGATATCCGCCGCTATTCCCTGCACGCCTACCGGAGCCTGATCGGGGTCGTCCCACAGGAAAGTTTTCTGTTCAGCGGGACCATCGCCGACAACATCGCCTTCGGAAAAGAAGACGCCGATCCCGCGGAAATAGAACAGGCGGCCCGCCTCGCCAACGCCTGGGACTTTATCGACGAGTTCCCGGAAAAAATGGACACGGAAGTCGGGGAAAAAGGGACGTTTCTGTCGGGAGGGCAGAAGCAGCGGATAGCCATAGCCAGAGCCCTCATTAAGGATCCGAAAATCCTGATTCTCGACGAAGCGACCTCATCCCTCGATACGGAATCGGAGCGCCTGGTGCAGGACGCCCTCGACAAGCTCATGAAAAACAGGACGACATTTGTAATCGCCCACAGGCTGTCCACAATCCTCAAGGCCGATCTGATCCTCGTCATGGAGGAAGGCCGGATCAAGGAAACGGGAAGACATGAAGAACTGCTGAAAAAGGGCGGCTTGTACAAATATTACTATGACATACAGTTTAACGGTCAGGAATTGCAATATTACCCGGAATAGACAAAAGGGATCCAATATGCGTTCAAAAGATTCGGAAAGAGGTGTTTATGATGGTTAGGGAAGACGGAAGAAAGAACGACGAAACAAGAAAATTGAAAATCACGAAAAATGTCAATATGCACGCCGAAGGGTCGGTACTGATCGAATGCGGCAACACCAAAGTCATCTGTACGGCGACCGTATCGGAAAAAGTCCCGTCTTTTTTGAAAAACAGCGGAAAAGGCTGGGTCACGGCGGAATATTCCATGCTGCCCCGGGCCACGGCGGAACGGAACGCCCGGGAAGCCGTCCGGGGAAAACTGTCCGGAAGGACCATGGAAATCCAGAGGATCATCGGACGATCGCTCCGGGCGGCCATTGATCCCGAGATTTTAGGAGAAAGGGTCATCACCATTGATTGCGACGTGATTCAGGCCGACGGCGGGACAAGAACCACCGCCATCACAGGCGGGTACATCGCCCTTGCCCTTGCGGTCAAAAAACTCCTGGAAGACGGCGTCATAGAGGAAAATCCCCTGATCGCAAACGTGGCTTCCGTCAGCGTGGGAATCCTCCAGGGCGAACAGATGGTGGATCTGAAGTACTCGGAAGACTCTATGGCCGATGTGGACATGAATGTGGCCATGAACGACAAAGGGGAATTTATCGAGATCCAGGGGACCGGAGAAAAGAACACCTTTACGCGCCGGGAGATGAACGCCCTCCTGGAACTGGCGGAAAACGCGATCCGTAAAATCATCCGGCAACAAAATAAAGCCATCGGCGGGATATAAATGAAACTCTTTCTTGCGACGGGAAACGTCCATAAAGTAGAGGAAATGATCAGGATTCTGGATTCTCCGCCGGGGGTAGACATCCTCTCGGTGAGAGACGGGATCCGAATCCCGGAAATTATCGAAGACGGGAACAGTTTTGAGGAAAACGCCATCAAAAAAGCGCTGGGGATCGCGAAATATCTCAATATGACAGTGATTGCCGACGATTCGGGCCTGGAAGTGGCGGCGCTGAAGGGGGAGCCGGGCATTCACTCGGCCCGCTATGCGGGCGTCCACGGAAACGACCGGGATAACAATAAAAAATTGATCGGGAATTTGAAGGGTGCGGCGGACAGAAGCGCGAAATTTGTCTGCGTCATTTGCGTCGGCAAGCCCGACGGGCAATACGTCACATTTCGGGGAGAGGTTTCCGGCGAGATCACAGACGTTCCCCGGGGTGAAAACGGATTCGGTTACGACCCGCATTTTTTCCTGAAATCCATGGGGAAAACCATGGCGGAAATGAGCCCGGAAGAGAAAAACGCCGTGAGCCACAGGGGAAAGGCGCTTTCCCTTTTAAAAAGCAATCTACAAAAATTTTTGGAAAACAATTAGGAGCGGGATATGCGTAGAAAAATCGAGCTGACCCCCAAGGGAATCGTCGGGGAGTTGGACAAGTTTATTATTTCTCAGGAAGAAGCGAAAAAGTACGTGGCCATCTCTCTGAAGAACAGGGACCGGCGGAAGAACGTGAAAGATCCCAATATGAAAAATGAGATCACGCCGAAAAATGTGATCCTGATCGGTCCCACGGGCGTCGGGAAGACGGAAATCGCCCGGCGGATCGCGCGGATTGTAAACGCGCCCTTTATCAAGGTGGAAGCGACAAAATACACGGAAGTAGGCTATGTCGGGAAAGATGTGGAGAGCATCATCCGGGATCTGGTGGAGATCACTTTCCGGAAAATGAAAGAGGAAATGTACAACGAGATGCGGGAAAAGTCAAAGAAAAGAGCCTTCGATAAGATCGTCAAGGCCTTGAAGCCCCATGACAGCCTGAACGAAAAAGAGAAGACGAAACTTATCGGCGAGATTGAGGCGGGAAAATATGACACCCACGAAATCGAGATCGACAGAAAAATACGGCCGATCCCCATGCCGATTATTGAGATCGTCGGGGGAAGCGTCGACGAGAACGGCAGCATCGGCAGCGTCTTTGAACAGATGATCGGCAATCTGGAGGCGGGAACCGCCAACGGCAAGGAAAAACTCAAGACCAGCGTCAAAGACGGATTGAAGCGCTATATTGAGGAAGATCTCGAAAAACATCTGAATATGGAACTGCTCAAAGAAAAAGTCATCGAAAACGTCGAAAACAACGGGATCGTTTTTATCGATGAAATCGATAAAATCGCCGAACGCGGCGGCTTTGACAGGGGAGACGTCTCGAGGCAGGGCGTACAGCGGGATATTCTGCCGATTATCGAAGGCAGCACGATCATGACCCCTTACGGTCCTGTCAAAACCGATCATATCCTTTTTATCGCTGCCGGCGCCTTCACCCAGAGTTCGCCCTCGGATTTGATGCCCGAATTGCAGGGAAGATTTCCGATCCGGGTCAAATTGAAGAGTCTCGACAAGGAGGATTTCATAAAAATCCTGACGGAGGTCGAATACAACCTCCTGGACCAGTACAAGGCCATGCTCCGGACGGACCGCGTCACGTTGAATTTCACGAAGAATGCCATCGAGACCATCTCGGAAATTGCGGTGAAACTCAATGACAGCGTGGAGAATATCGGCGCCCGGCGATTGACCACCGTGGTGGAGCAGATTCTGAAGGACATCCTTTTCGAGGCGCCCTATGGCAAAGAGGAAAAAATCACCATCGACGCGAAATTCGTAAAGAAGATCTTCAAAGACGAAACCGCCGGAGAAAATCTGGACAAATTTATACTGTAATATATCGGAATTCAAGCGGAAACGCTTTAAACTATCCCCATTGTATGCTATACTGTAAGGAAAGTGAAATGGGAGACGGAGGCGACTTTACATGGACGCGTTTCAAAATTTCCTCTCGAATTTGAAATTGCCGACTTTGGAGGCTTTATACAACAAAAGAACGCTTGTGATCGCTATCGTATCAGGGGTACTGGCGCTTCTTGCATATTCTCTCATCAAAAAAACCGGGAGAAAAGCCGGAGGGCTTTCCAAAAGAGCCGATTCTCCTCCGGGGGCCGGGGAGTCGGCCGGAGTCATTCACTTCGATAACGGCGACAGAGAAGAAGTGGAGCGGGTCCAAGGCAAAAAAAACGGGAGAGCCGTCTATTATTGGCGCAACGGAGACAAAGAACAGTTTTTCTATGAAAACGGGATAAAAACCGGAAAGACCCGGACGACTTACGCCAACGGAGACCGGGAGGAAGCCGAATATTTCAACGGGAGCAAAAACGGGAAAGCCCAGCTGTATTGCGCCAATGGAGACTTGTTGCAATACATTTACGTCCAGGGAGAACGGGACGGGGAAGCCCAATGTTATTTCGCCAACGGAGACCGGGAGGAATTCAGCTATGAGCGCGGCAAAAAAAACGGGAGAGCCACCTTCTATGGCAATGACGGATCCGCCGAGGAATACACTTATATCAACGGAGTCAAAGAAGGAAAAGCCCACGCCTTTGACGTCAAGGGAAATAAAATCCGTTTCACTTACATTCGGGGAGAAAAAGAGGGAAAAGCGGTTTTGATCCGTGGGGACGGCGCCCGGGAGGAATTTGTTTATCAAAACGGAAAGCGAATCTGAGCCCATACAAAACACGCATGAAATTATTTCGACCCGCGGGAATTTTAATCTTGACAAAAAAAATAAGAAATGATACAATATAAACGGCCCTGAAAAGAACCGCATCATCATTTTAAAATACAGGAAGTGTTGCAAATGAGAGTATATCTGGACAATAATGCCACAACAAAGCTGGATGACGAAGTCTTTAAAACCATGACGCCGTATTTGACAGAATATTACGGAAACGCTTCCAGCCTGCATCTGTTTTCAAAAGAAACGACAGAAGCAATGAATAAAGCGCGGGAAACCGTAGCGGAAATCCTCGGCGTCTCCGGAGAAGAGATTATTTTTACGGCTTCGGGCAGCGAGGCCGACAATATGGCTCTGCGGGGGATTGCCAAAGCCTACCGGAACAGAGGAAAACATTTGATTTCCAGTACCATTGAACACCACGCCGTCAAAAATACCCTGAAGGATCTCGCCAACGAAGGCTACGAGATTACGGAACTGCCGGTGGATCAAAACGGCGTCGTGGATCTGAAGGCGCTGGAGGAAGCCATCCGGGAAGATACGATCCTGATTTCCGTAATGCACGCAAACAACGAAGTAGGGACGTTTCAACCGGTAGAAGAAATCGCCCGGATCGCCCGCGCGCATAAGATCGTATTTCATGTCGACGCGGTCCAGACCATGGGAAAAGTGGAAATCAAGCCCAAAGAAACGGGAATCGACCTGCTTTCGTTTTCCGCCCACAAATTTTACGGTCCCAAAGGCATTGGCGGCCTCTATTGGAGAAACGGCGTCCGCTTTGCCAATACGCTCACCGGCGGAAACCAGGAGCGGCATCGCCGACCGGGGACATCCGACGTCGCGTCCATGGTGGGGCTGGCAGCCGCTTTGAAAAAGGCCGTGGCCGGAATGAAGGAAGAGTTTCGGCGGGAGGAGGAACTGCGGGATTATTTTGAGCGCGAGATTTTGAAAAAAATCCCGGAGATTGTAATCAACGCCAAAGGCGTCAAACGCCTGGCGGGTACGTCCAGCGTGACGTTCAAATATCTGGAAGGGGAATCGATTCTTTTGTCCCTGAGTATGAAAGGAATCGCGGTAAGCTCGGGATCCGCCTGCTCATCCGACGATCTGCAGGCTTCCCATGTGTTGCTTGCCATGGGGATTGATCCAAAATTCGCCCACGGAACCATCCGCTTTTCTCTGGGAAAATACAATACGAAAGAGGAAATCGACTATGTGGTGAACGCGCTGGCGGAAATCGTGGAGCGGCTCCGGAACCTTTCCCCTCTCTGGAACGAATTTAAAAGCGGACAAAAATAAAAAGGAGAGAATCATGCAATATACGGAAAAAGTAATGGAACATTTTATGAATCCGAAAAACGTCGGGATCATCGAAAACCCGGACGGCTACGGGAAGGTCGGCAATCCCTCCTGCGGAGACATCATGGAGATTTTCATGAAAGTCGATGATGATGTGATCACTGACGTGAAATTCCGGACGTTCGGCTGCGCCTCGGCCATCGCCAGCTCCTCCATTTCCACGGAGTTGGTCAAAGGAAAGTCCATCAAGGAGGCGCTGCAGCTGACCAATAAAAAAGTCGTGGAGGAGCTGGGCGGGCTTCCGGCCGTCAAAATGCACTGTTCGGTTTTGGCCGAAGAGGCCATCAAACTGGCCATTGAAGATTATTTAAGCAAAAAATCGCAAAAACATTGAAAATTTTCAAATTTATGCTATAATGAATATGAGTTGCAAGGATACAAAAAATTAAGTACGGAAAACGGAGTCTGTTTTGGTATCTTGTATTTGTTATGGAGCAGGAAATGAAAAAATGTGCAATTCTCCTCGGGATGTTGTTTTGGCTTGCGGGAACGTTTGTTCACGGCGTTGAGCCCAAAGCCGCCCCGGCGGAAAAAAAGCCCGCGGCGACGCAGAATGAGACAAAGGCGCCCGCGAAAAAAAGCGTGAAAAAAAAGGCAAAGAAAGCCCCTCCACCGCCGGTCAAGCTCGACATCATTCCCGTACCCGACAGCGAAAAGGAAGATACGGAAAGCGGAGAAACCGGGGTATCGGATAGTATCGCCTCCGCCGAAAAACTGTATTCCGCGGTGCTGTTAGGCGATGAGAGCGGCGAGGTCTATTATTCGGAAAACAGCAACGTCAAATGGCCGCTGGCTTCCCTCACAAAAATGATGTCGCTCTTAGTGGTCTATGACGCGCTCAAAGCGGGGGAGATTTCCCTCTCGGATGTGGTCGCGACGCCCAAGGCGGCCGTGGGGGTAGACGGCAGCGGAATTCCCATGAAAGAAGGGGAAAATTTTACGGTGGACGATCTGATCAAGGCCGCCGGGATTTATTCGGCAAACAATGCCATTTACGCGCTGGCCGACTATGTGGGAGGCGGCGTGGACGCCTTTGTGGTCAAAATGAACGCCAAGGCGAAAGAACTGGGGCTCGAGTCGGAACTGGAATTTCATACGCCCGCGGGGCTTCCCAAACATATTACGAAAAAAGAAATGGATATGGGCACGGCCTACGGAATCTACAAGCTGTCCCTGGAATTCATCAAAAAACAAAAATTGATCGAAGTGGCCGGGACGAAAAAAGAGAGCATCCACAACGGAAAAATCCTTTTGACAAACCGGAACAGGCTGATCGGAGAAAGCGGCATTTACGGCATTAAGACCGGGTATCACTCCAAATCGGGTTACAACATTGCCGTTGTGACCGAGCGGAACGGGCTGAAGATCATTACGGTGGTTTTCGGGGGAAAATCCTTCCGGGAGCGGGACGCCGTGGCCCTCGCTTATCTGGATTCCTTCGACAGTCATTTTGCCGTCAAGCAAATTCTGGACAAGTCCACGTCTCTCGTACAAATTCCTGTGATTCACGGCGCGAAGGAATTTGTGGAGCTGTATCCCGACCAGAATTTCGGGAAGGTCGTCAATGTCAACGACAATGTCAACATCAAAATAAAACGGAGCGCGAAAGTCGTGGCGCCCGTGGAAAAAGACGAAATATTGGGAAGTTACGCGATTTATATCCAAAACAGGAAAATACTGGAGGGGAATCTCAAGGCCCGGGACGACGTCAAATTGAAGTTGGCCTTTTGAATGCGCCCCGAAACTTAATATTGACATAAAAAGTAATAATTCTATTGGTGCGGCAAACATCAATAGAATTTTTTATGAGACTATCGGGGAAAAATAATTGTCTAACCTATAGACAAGTTTGAGCGTTTTATTGTATAATGAGGAAGAAAATGTTTTTCAATTGCTCCGAGGAACCGTAAGGGGAAAAGATGCCTACAAATTTTGAATATTTAAAAAATAAAAAGGAATATACCCTGTTTTCGGATGTCTGCATAGAAACGGAAAATATTCTCTCCACCTCACTTGCGCTGGGCGTCATGGGAAGTTACGAAGCGCTTGCTTTTGCGGTCAAATGGCTTTTTATCGTCGAAGATATTCCCAACAGGGACAGATACAAGACCCTGGAACAGTTCATTTCGGACCCTCTGTTCACCACCCTTGTGGACGAACAGATCCGTTTGAAGCTGCCCTATATCATCAAACTGTGGAAATTTACGCTCCGTTCCGAAGACGATCTGACAAAGGACGACGCGGTCCTGGCCCTTTCCATCGTTTTTGAATTTGTGGACTGGATAGATTATATCTATGGCCTCAGTTACGAGGAAAGAGAATTCCGGGAGGAAGATATCCCGGTCGGTCTGATCACGGTCCTCAACAAGGACAGGGCTTTTGAAAAAAGGAGCCTGATATTCCGGGAGGAAAAAGAGAACAAACGGCTGGAGGAACTTATTTATGGCGTCAGAAAGTATTTTCTCGTCAGAAAGGACGTCAACCGGAAAATCAGGATTTTCAAACCGGCCGATTTTTACAGGATGCGGGTACGGGAGTTCTACATCGACCTCGATTTGAAATTCGCGGGCTGGGATCCCGAACGGGACATCAAAAAAGATGTGGAATACGTGATCAGAAACCGGGCGGAAGGCCGGGAGAAAGTGTCCATTGATTACCTGCTGCTGGGAAAGGACGGGTTGCCGCTGGCGATCATAGAGGGCCGTTACAGTCTGGAGGATCTTGAATACGGAAGAAGACAGGCAATCAAATACGCGGCAAATATCGGGAGTGACACCAGAAGGGCGCCGGCCATTTTTCTCGTTCACGGCGGGTCCTTTTATTACATGGAAAACCTGAATTCCGTTCCCCGAAAAATCGCGGGGATATTCGGTCTCGAGGACTTGCATCGGATCAAGAATCTGACAAAGAGCAAGAAAAATCTCATTACGGTCCCCATAGACAGCAGAATCGCGTCGCAACCTTATCAGATCGAGGCCATCAAGACCATCACGGCGGATTTTATCGAAAACAAGACGCGAAGCCTGGTTTTCATGACGAGCGGCAGCGCGCAGGATCAGGCGCTGGCGGGGTTGATTGACCTCTTGTCCCGGGCCAATTACGCAACGAATATTCTCTACCTGATCGGCAGGGACGCGAAACTGAAAGCCATGAAAAAAATGCTGAAGCGGCTGATTTTGAGTATGTCCGTAGGCGAATACACAAAATACGGCGACGAAAGCGGAAGGCTTCTGCTCTCTACCCCCGCGGATATTGCCAAGGAACTGGGACACACCACCGGGAGCGGAGAAAAATATTTCTCCCCGGGAGAATTTGATTTGATCGTCGTCGACAATGTCTGCTGGAATATGATCGTATCCTATAAAAAACTGTTCCGCTATTTCCATTCGGCAATCGTCGGCGTATCCTCCCTGCCAAGGGACGACCTGGATCCCGAAATCCTTCAATTTTTCGGCACAAGCCGGGATGACAGCAGCCGTTTTATTTACCATTACGAGGAGGCCCTGCAGAAAGACAGGATCATCGTGCCCTACAGCGTCGTGACCATCGGGAACAAAGTTCTTGAAAACTATACGAGTTACGACCAGCTGCCTGTCGAATATAAAAATCTCTGCGAAAACACCTATACGGACGATCCCGCCAAAATGCTCAAATGGGTTCCCAACAATACCATGGTCGAGGAATACCTGATGAGTACGGCCACCATCGACAAGGTATTGAAAGATATCATGAAAAGCGGGATCAAAGAATCCAGAAGCGAAACCATCGGAAAGACCATCATTTTCGCCCAGAACAAAAATCACGGAGAGCTGATCGTACAGCGGTTCCGGATGAACTATCCGGGCTACGGAAACGACTTCATCAAGCTGGCCCTTTTCAACGACAGGGATTCCCTCGATGATTTCTGCGAACCCGCGGGAACAGTCAACATCCTCGTGGATGTCGGTCTGGCCTCCATGGGCATGGTGATTCCGGAGATCCTCAATATCGTTCTTTTCAAGAAGGTCTACTCCAAGTTTGAATTTCATCAAATGATGAGTCTTGGAAACGCGGCTTGCCCCAATATCACGTGCATAGAACCCAAAGAAGGGGTCTATGTCGGAAAAAAGCGTTACTATATTTTCGATTATCTCGGAAATTTCGACTTTTTCAATGAGGACAAAAACAGCGAGGACGCGCTGGAACTCCGGAATATATCGGAGGATATTTTCGTAAAATGCGTGGGACTCGTGTATCACATCCAGAATACCAAACTCATCGACAAGGATTACCTGGCCTTTTCGGATCGGATGATTGATTTTATTGTCGCGCTGGTAAAAGGCGTCAGCACGGAACTCACAAGCGTCCTGCCCCAGTTTGCCAATATCGAGCGCTATACCCGGCGGACGGTCTACGCCACGGGGCTCAGCGTAGAAGACAAAAACACCCTGGAGGTACAGATCGCACCGCTTGTAAAAATAAAAGGAGACGAATATTGTCTTCAATTTGACAACTTTATTTACGGGATCATGCTGGCCCAGGTAGAAGCGAAGCCATTTTTGATCCGAGCCAAAAAACAACTTGCCAGCATATGCAATATGTTATTGAAAAATGAGCATATTCCCGAGATCCGGAGCGAACTGGACTATATCAAGTATTACGGCAGCAGCAAATTCATTGATAACAGCTCCGTACTGGAATTGGAACAGGTTCGCATTAAATTGAGAAAACTGATACAGTATATTTTTTCATCGGCGCCCGAGGGAAAACAGGAGCAGAACAAACCCGGGGACAAATCCGCCGAAGTCAAAAATTCCGGCGCGACGGAAACGGAAAATCCGGAAACCACTGCGGACGTGACGCCGGAAACGGAAGAGAACGCCGGGGAAAGGGAAAAAATGAAGCGAATCCGGGAGTATCAGAACCAGGTCTCGGAATTTATCCGGAGCAACCCCAATCAGGCCGCCATCTGGAAACTGCGGTCCAATTTCAACCTCATGCCCGAGGATTTCAATTCCCTCGAAAAAGTATTCTTCAAGCGTCTCGGCAGCAAAAAGGATTACGAGGACGCCTATGGGGAACTGCCCGTGGGCCTGCTTGTACGAAGGATTGCCAAAATGGATCCGGAGCAGATCAAAGTGGCCTTTTTCCCAGTATCTCAGGATAAGACCCTCAACGAGGAGCAGAAAAACTTTTTAAGCAAGCTGAAGAATTATGTCATTGAAAACGGGTATGTGGAAAATTGTGATTCCTTTTCCTTCGAAAACGAAGAATTCAGCCGCTTCAACGTGTTGTTTGACGAGGGCCGCCAGGAAAAAATCACAGGGATTCTGAAAGCAATCAACGGCAACGCGTTTTCCAAATACAAACGCTGAAGGAGGTAGCCATGTTTTTATGTTTTCTGGAGTATGTCTACGGCATCTGTTACTTTATTATCCATAAAATGCCGGAAAATGAAGCAGGCGGCTATATGAGCGTATTGCGGGAAAGGGTTTTCAGCGGAAACATCATGTTTTTCACGGGAATCGTGGCCGGAATCGGCTTTGTGTTCTCTTTCTTCCGCTTTCTGTTTTCCAAAAACAGAAAATTCCGTTTCATCGCGCTATTGTTGCACGCCCTGTATCTTTACGGCTATATGAGCTATTATCTCCAGGTTCCCGCAACAAAGATCTTCACATATATTTCCGATTTACTTGGATCCGTCAAACTCTTTTTCAAATAGGTGGTGCAGAATGAAAGCTTTGTTGTTTGTGGTCATCGCGTACTTTATGGGATCCATCCCCAGCGGGGTATGGATCGGAAAATATTTCAAAGGCATTGATATCCGGGAACACGGGAGTAAAAATACCGGGACGACCAACGCGTACCGCGTACTGGGGGCCCGTTTCGGAATGCTCGTCCTCGTGATGGACGCGCTCAAAGGTTTTCTGCCGCCGTTTCTGGCAAGCCGTTGCGGAGTCTCGGGGAATATTCTCGTCATCATCGGACTCACGGCCATCATCGGACACACGCTTTCCTGTTTTCTCGGGTTTAAAGGCGGAAAGGGCGTAGCCACCAGTCTCGGAGTATTTTTGTTTCTGATTCCGCGGGTCACGTTCATTCTTTTGATCATCTTTATCGTGACGGTTTTCATCAGCCGATATATTTCCCTCGGATCGATTCTCTGCGCCGGGTTATTGCCGATCCTGACGTGGTTTCTGCCGCCGGGGCGGCTGGGGATCACAAGAGGGCCGATTCTCATGGTCACACTGATCGCGGGAATTTTCGTGATTTATAAACACAGGACCAATATCCAGCGGCTTCGGGAAGGAAAGGAAAACAAGTTCAAGGTATAGCGGAACAAAAGGCGTCCGCTCTCTGAACGGGGCGCAGGCCGCGGAAAAATACAGGAGGAATTCTTGGAAAAAGCAGTGATATTGGGAGCGGGCAGTTGGGGCAGCGCCCTAGGGATATTGCTCGGCAGAAAAGGACACAGGGTCTCGATCTGGGATTACAAGAAAGACAGGGCGGATGCCATAGAAGCGGCCAGAGAAAACACGCGTTACCTTCCTCAGGTGAAATTTCCCGAGACGGTTCATGTGACAGGAGAAGCCGAAGGATTGCTGAAAGGAATCCAATATGTGATTTTTTCCGTGCCTTCCCAGAAACTCCGGGAAGTGGTTCGGAAATTTTCCGGTCAGATTTCGGACCGCACAATTCTCGTCAATACGGCCAAGGGAATCGAAATTTTGAGCGGAATGCGTCTTTCGGAAGTGATGAAGGATGAAATCCTGGGAAAATACCACAGAAATATTGTGGTGCTTTCGGGTCCCACCCACGCCGAAGAAGTGGCTGTCGGGCTTCCGAGCGCCATCGTGGCCGCCGGGGATCCGGCCAAGGCGAAAAAAGTACAGAGACTTCTCAACAGCGATCGTTTCCGGATCTATATCAACGACGATATCATCGGCGTCGAACTGGGTGCCGCCGTGAAAAACTGCCTCGCCATCGGAGCGGGAATCACGGACGGGCTGGGTTTCGGGGACAATACGAAAGCGGCCCTGATTACCCGGGGTATTGCGGAAATGATCCGTTACGGAAAGGCCCTCGGGGCCAAAGAAACGACATTTTCAGGCCTGAGCGGAATCGGGGACCTCGTCGTGACCTGCACGAGCCGCCACAGCAGAAACCGCCATGTCGGGGAGCTTTTGGGCAAAGGGGAAAAAATCGAGCAGATTCTTTCCCGGATGATCATGGTGGCGGAAGGAGTGCCCACCGTCAAGGCCATTTACGAATCCGCGAAAAAATTAGGGGTCTCCATGCCCCTTGTGAACGGGATCTATGACGTGATCTACAACAACGTGGACCCCCGCAATGTCGTGGAAGGACTGATGCGCAGAAGCACAAAGGAAGAATTCTATGAGAAAAAGGGGTAGGCTATGGAAGAACGGGACTTGATTTCCCTTTATCTGGAAGATATCAGAAAATACAGAGTTCTTGACAAAGACGAAGAGTTGGATTTGTTGAAAAAAATAAGAGAGGGAGATCCGGAGGCCAAGAACCAGCTTATTTTATCGAATTTACGTCTTGTGGTCAATATCGCGAAAGGCTATACGAAAAAGGGCATGAGTTTTATTGATTTGATCAGCGAAGGGAATTTCGGCTTAATTCACGCCATAGAAAAATTTGATATCCGGAAGGGCTTCCGCTTTTCCACCTACGCGGTCTGGTGGATCAAACAGGCCATCAGCAAGGCGGTCATTAACAAAGGCAGGGATATCCGGATTCCCTCCTACCGGCATGACTTGTTAAACCGCGTCAACCGCTACATCATGGCGAAAATAAAAGAAGACGGATTCTACCCCTCCATTGACCGGATTTCCGGCGATCTGGACATCAATCCTTCCAAGGTGGAAAAAATCCTGCTGGATTTTCAGGATACCATGTCGCTCAATATGTCCATCGGGGAAGACATTTTTTTGGAAGATACGCTGATCAACGAGGAAGGGAGTTCCCTCGAAGACAAGGTCATCGAGGAAATGGGCAGAAAACAGGTCATTGACATGGTAAACGCCCTGAATGAACGGGAGAAGGAAATATTGAAACTGCGTTTCGGGCTGGACGGCTATGAGATTCATACGCTTGAAGAAATCGGCAATGAATTCAATATCACCCGGGAGCGCGTGCGGCAGATCGAAAAACGGACGCTGCAAAAGCTCCGGAGCAAATACTCCAAGGAATTGCAGGAACGGATGCTTTAAGCGGCAAGACTGATAAAGGAATGAAAAAAGATTTTCAGGAGGAAAAAAAGTGATATTAAAAGTGAGCAGGGCAGGTTTTTTAAACGGAATCCGAACCGTGGAGAAAGCGATCGTTGAGAACAAAGTCAAACCCATTATTTCCTGTACGTACATGGAAACAAGAAAAAACGAACTGTTTTTTTGCGGCACAAATCTGGAAACGACCATAACGACTGTCGTCCCCTGCGATGACGTCATCGAGGAAGGACGGATCGTCTTCCAGCACCAGATGGTGTACGAGTATGTCAATGAACTGAATGACGCCGAGATCACCCTGAGTTTCAATGAAAACAATCTTCTGATTGAGAACGAGGATTCTTCCTCGGAATTTACGCTGATGAATCCGGATGATTATCCCAAAATTCCCGTCGACGTGGATTTTGATCAAAACAAAGAAAATTTCAGCGCCAAAGCGAAAGATCTGGCGGATATCCTGGAAAAAGTAAAGTTTTCCGCCTCCGTTTCCTCCGAAAATATCGCCATCAACTGCGTGCGGGTCGAGAGCGAGGACAATGTCATCAAGTTTATTTCGACGGATACGTTCCGGATGACCTATATAGAAAACGCCCTCGAGGCCGTCAACGAGCCCGTAAGTCTCAGCATTCCCTATTCCACAGTGGATTCCCTCGTAAAACTCTTCCGGAGCAATGAGGATACGGAAGTCAAATTTTACGCTATCGATGGAAAGATCTTTTTCAAACTCGGCGTTACCCTGACCATCAGTCGGATGGTGGACATGAGTTTTCCCAACTATCGCCAGATCCTGGACAACGGAAGCTACGACAAAAAATTGACGATCAAAAATATAGATTTTTCCATGCTTTTGCGCCGGGTACTGATTTTCGTCCGGAATAACCAGGAATCCAGATACGGCGCAACCCTGGACTTTAACGGCGACGAGATGCTCATCGAGGGCGCCAACGATCTCGCGAAAATCACGGAAACCGTCAAGGTGGCCTACGAAGGGGAGCCCATCAAAATCGCCCTCAACACGAAGTTCATCCTGGACTTTGTGCAAAATCTCGACAAAGACGACACGATCATCATGGAAATGGTAAACGCCGGCACATCGGTACGGATCACGAGTCCCGCCAAAAAATACATCTACATCGTCATGCCGCTGGCTCTGAAAAAATAGGAAAAAAATAGGAAAAAACAGGAAAAAATAAGAAAATATTTTACTTTTTTTAAAAAATATGATAGAATATGTTTGGTCCATTGTACAAAAAAAAGTGTTTCTTTGTAACTTAAGGCAGACAAATGCGAGGTTTGTTTGTTTTATGATGTTATGAAAAGAAAGATCAATACAGGAGGTTTGTTTTGGCACATTCCAAATCCGCTAAAAAGAGAATCGTGACTGCAGAAAAGCACAGAGTGAGAAATCAGGCGGTCAAGACACGGGTAAAGACCATGGCGAAGAAAGTGGTGGCAGCCGTAGGGACAAATGATACGGAAGCTTCCAACGCCGCTTTATCCATTGCTTATAAAGAGTTGGACAAAGCGGTCAGCAAAGGGATCTTGAAGAAGAATACCGCTTCGCGAAAAAAGTCCAGACTGGCGGCCAAAGTCAACGCAATTGGCGCGGCCCGATAAAAATTTCCATTTCTTTATTGACTTTCGCGCGCAGATGTGATAGTCTTTAATTATGAAATGGCGTTACCTTGCTCATATGAAGCGATCCATCCGGAAGCTCTCACACGCTTTAATATAGTATCTTTTAAAAACAATAGACTTGTTCGCAAACGAGTCTATTGTTTTCTATAAGCAAATTACGGATCAACTGTGGGGCGCCCATTGCGCGTCCTCAATCCGGGGAAAAAATAAAAAAATGTAAAAATATGTAAAAATATGCAAAATTAAGCAGAAAAGATTTTACAAGATCTCAAAAATAGTGTATAATATAATTCGCTGGACAAAAAATATTGATGTGGCCCCATAGTCTAGCGATTAGGACGGCAGATTCTCACTCTGCAGACAGGGGTTTGACTCCCCTTGGGGCTACCAATACCGCTATCATACGCCGGTTTTCTTTAAACCGGCATTTTTTTGGCAATATCGGAGGCGCTGTGGAAGCCACGGGCATTATCGTTGAATACAACCCCCTTCATAAAGGACATCTCTTTCATTTACAAAAGGCAAGAGCCGCCAATCAGGACGCCGTGCTCGTTGCCGTCATGAGCGGAGACTTTGTGCAGCGGGGAGAACCGGCAATCGCTTGCAAAGAACTGCGGGCCGGGCTTGCCGTGGAGGCGGGCGTGAATCTCGTGGCGGAGCTTCCCCCCTTTTATTCGACGCAAAGCGCGGAAATATTTGCTTTTGGAGCAGTCGGCATTCTGGACGCCCTGGGTTGCGCGCGCTTCGTGTTCGGATCGGAAACGGCGGATTTGACATTGTTGCGGGAAAAAGCGCGTTTCGCGGAAACGGAGGCCTTCCGGACAAAGCTGCGGAACGCCCTCAAAGAAGGCGTCTCTTATCCCGACGCTTTTGCCGCCGCCGACGGCGGACTTCCCCTGCTGTCAAACGACATCCTGGGCGTGGAGTACCTGCGGGCGCTTGAAAGACTTCAAAGCCCTATGGAAGCAGCGGTCATCAAAAGGGAAAAAAACGGCTGCTATGACTTGAATCGGGCGGAAAAATTCGCGAGCGGGTTCAGTATCCGGGCAATGAAAGAAAAGGGAGAGGATCCGCGGGATTTTCTTCCCGAAATCTCCCATGCCCTTCTAAAAAGACCCTGGATGAACTGGCGCTTCCTGTACCCCTTTCTCCGACTGCGGATCCTAAAAGACCCTGACGCCCTGCCCTTTATTCAGGATGTGGAGGAAGGCTACGGGAACAGGCTTTACGAAGCCGCCTGGAAAGCTACTGATTACCAAACGTTTTTTCGGGAAATTTTGACGAAAAGACTGACGATCGGAAGGACCCAACGGATTTTGACCCATGCGCTTACGGGACTGACGCGGGAATTGACGGATCTTGCCCGGGAAGAAATCCCCTATGTGCGCATTCTGGCTTGGGACCATATCGGGCAGGCCTATCTGCGTGAATTAAAACGATCAAGACCATCCGGACAATCGAAACATGGGCAACTTCCGATCCTTTTCACAACTTATCGGAATATCACGAAAAAGCTTTCGGCCAAGCAACTTAGACTGCTGCGTTTTTCAAGAACAGCGGAGATTATTTATAAAACGATAGAAGAGACTTGTTTTAAGGAGGATTCGCGATGGAACTGAAAAAAGTACCGCTCAGCGTGCAGATTTTTTACGGGATCGGCGTCAGTTACGCCATTGTGGATCAGATTTTTTCCCAATGGCTGTTGTATTTTTATCTGCCGCCGGAAAATTCCGGATTGAAACCGGTCATGGCGCCGATCTTGATTTCTCTCGCCCTTGTGATATCCCGTTTCGTGGATATGGTGACGGACCCTCTCGTGGGTTTTTTGTCGGATAAATTCAACAGTCGCTGGGGCAGACGGATTCCATTTATTGCCGTCGGTTCTCTGCCGCTGGCGGTGACGACGGCGGCCTTCTTTTATCCGCCCGCGGGGAATGAGACCATGCGTTTTCTGTATCTGGCCGCGACGGGTTCCCTCTTTTTCACGTTCTATACGATCGTAGGAGCGCCCTATAACGCCTTGATCCCGGAAATCGGCAATACGCCGGAGACAAGACTCAATCTTTCCACGTGGCAGTCCATTTTCCGGCTCGTTTACACGGCAATCGCCATGATCCTGCCGGGGGTTTTGATTAAAATCATCGGCGGAAATGACGTCGCATTCGGGATCCGGGGGATGGTGGGCGCCCTTTGCGTCCTCTGTCTTATGGGCGGGCTCGTCACGGTCTGGAAAGTCCCCGAACGCAAGTATTCGACGGGAAGCGCTTCTTCCGCCAGTTTCAGGGAAACCATGGGCGTCCTCTTCCGCAACCGGGCTTTTATATTCTATCTCTTCGGCCTCTTGTTTTTCTTTGTGGGCTTCAACAATTTGCGGGCGGTCATGAACTATATCGTCGAGGATATTATGGGATACGGAAAAGGGGCCATCACCCTGGCCTCCGCGATTTTATTCGGTATGTCGGCGCTGTTCTTTTATCCCACAAACCGGCTTTCCAAAAAATACGGCTATCGCCGGATCATGCTGATTTGCCTGACGCTTTTGACCGGATTTACCGTGCTTTTGTTCTTCTTGGGGAAGGTATTTCCGGGAAAATACGGATTTGTCCTCTTTGCGCTGATGGGAATCCCCATCGCCGGGGCGGCCTTCATATTTCCGCCGGCCATGCTGAGCGAGATCGGCGCCAGGATCAGCAAAACGAGCGGCTACCATATCGAAGGGGTTTGTTTCGGGATTCAGGGTTTCTTTCTCAAGATGGCGTTCATGTTGTCGATCCTGGTTCTTCCGATCCTCCTGGTATCGGGAGGCGGCGCGGGGCTTCGGGAAGCGGTTACAGGCGTGGGGGCCAATGTGGAGAAAAGCGGCATCTATCTGACGACGCTGGTATCGGCGGCGGCTTTCATTATTTCCTTTGTGTTTTATTATAATTATGAGGAATGATAGCAACAAAATCAGACGAATCCAAGTGAGGGTATCATGGAACTTATCTACATCCTGTCATTGGAATGTTTTTTCTCTTTTGTCGCCTTCCATTACGGCGGCTTCTACGCCGGAATTGCTTTCAGCCTGCTTTCCGGGCTTTTCTGCGCGCTCGGCCTGAAAAAAAACAGAATCCTCCTTTTTTTCGCCCCCGTTTTATTTTGCCTGCGGTTGCTGACCCTGGTCAGCGACGCTTCTTACGCCGTGGGCGAGAGGATATCGGTTCTGGCGGATCTGGCCGACGGGCGCGGACGGATCGAAAAGATGCATGGCAAGGTTCCCCTGCGGAAGAGTTATTGCAAAGTGGCCTATATACGGGACGGCCGTTACGACATCACGGGATCCGTCACGAAAATAGAGCGTTTCGCCGATACGCTCACTTATACGATCGCGAAAGAGGAAGCGGCGCTTCGTCCGCCCAACCCTGTCGCCCGCTATTTTATCCGGAAAGCGGAATCTCTCACGGAAAACACGACCCTGGCCTTCCGGAATCTTTTTATGGCCGTCGTGCTGGGCGATGCGGGCCGTCTGGACAGGGATACCCGGGCGTTGTTCTCCTATACGGGAACCTCTCATCTGCTGGCTCTTTCAGGGCTTCACATCGGGCTTGTCTTTACCTTTATGCTCTTCGCCGCGAGTAAATTGCCCATTATGCGCAACAAGCGTTATTTACTGGTCCTCGCGGCCATTACGGTCTATTTCGCCGGGGTGAAAAATTCCCCTTCCCTCAGCCGCGCATGGACCATGGTTGTGATCACAACCCTCGGAAAATTGCTCTACGAAAATGTGGATACGGAAAAATCCCTGGCGGCAAGTCTGCTTTTGGGTATGTTCATCAACCCGCCGGTTTTACGGGAAGTATCCCTCAAATTATCCTATCTGGCGGTGGCGGCCATCGTAAGTTTCTATCCGCTCGTGAAAAAAACCGCGCGAATCGGAAAAGCGAAATGGTTGAACTTTGTCTGTCTCACGCTGACCATCCAGTTTTTTCTGACCCCGATTCTGATCCGGGAATTTGAGGCGATTCCTTTTCTGGCCTTTTTGACGAATCTTGTGATGTTGCCGGTGGGGAGCGTCTTTATATCCCTTGCCTTCGGCTGTCTGCTGCTTTCGAACTTCGGTCTGGGACAACTCCTCATCCCCCTTGCGGAACCGGCTTACGCCATATTTATGTGGCTGTTGCAGCGCTTTCACCGCCTGCCCTGGCTTACGCTGAATGCGCCGTTTCAAATGCCGGATTTTGCTCTTTGGGGTTTTTACGGAGCGCTTTTTGCTTTCATTTTTTACCGCAAATATAAAGAGGAAAACATCAGGTTCCGCGGAGAGGGGCTTGTGGTCAAAGACGGGAAAGGAGGTCCATCGTGAAAACTGTGGGAAAAGAGGCCCGCGTTTATTTTGAGGAAAGAAAATCAAAGTTTATCGGATCGGTCAAATCCGTCGCCACAAGAGACGAAGCGGAGCAATTTTTAGCTTCCGTAAGGGCAATTTACCCGGATGCTACGCATCATTGCAGCGTCTATCGGCTTGTGGAGAAGGGACAGGAATATTATAAAACGGACGATGACGGAGAGCCTTCGGGTACGGCGGGAAAGCCCATGGGAGACGTGTTGACCCGGATGGAGGTCGGCAATGTGGTTCTGGTCGCGACGCGGTACTTCGGCGGAATCAAACTGGGCGCCGGCGGCTTGATCCGGAGTTACGCCCGCTGCGCGAAAATGGCCGTACAGGAGGCCGGAATCCGCGACTATATCGAAAAAAGCGTCTGGCTTCTGGAAATACCTTATGACAAGGTGGAAGAGGTCGAGGGAATCCTGCGGGAGGACGCCGCGGAGGTCCTGGAAAAAGGATTTGCGGAAAATG
Source organism: Fusobacteriaceae bacterium (assembly GCA_031272945.1). Classification (GTDB taxonomy): domain Bacteria; phylum Fusobacteriota; class Fusobacteriia; order Fusobacteriales; family Fusobacteriaceae; genus JAISST01. The sequence goes on along the minus strand of JAISST010000086.1, from coordinate 8,083 downwards.
TTGCCTACAAAGTCAAAATTTCCCCGGAGGCGCTGGAAAGATTGCGCAACGTCAAAAATATTTTTTTGCTGGAGTTGTGAGAGCCTTTCTACCGCTCTCCCGATAGATCCGTTCTGTAAATAATCCCCGCGTTTCTGCCGGGATTGTTTTTTTCTCTTCGATAGGAGAAGAAACGGGGATCCGCAAAAGTACAGCGATCATTGGAAAAAATGTGTTCCGGCGGTATTCCGGCTCTCAAGAAATTGAGACGGTTGAATTTTTGATTGTCAAAGTATAATTTTTTTTTGAAATACAGAAAAGAGAGGTCGGCAAAGGTCTTTCCGAATTCCGAAGCGAAGTTCCCGTAAAAATCCGGGGAAACCTCATAATTTCTTCCGGAAATGCCGACGCCGAAGGCGATCAGGATTTTGCTTCTGTCGCAGCGGTATTCGCTTTCCATAAGCGCCAGGGCCTTGATCCCGATTTCGGCCAGGGTTCCCTTCCAACCGGCGTGAACGATTCCGATCACCTGTTTTTCGGGATCCAGAAAAAAAATCGGGAGACAGTCGGCAAATTTCATATAGAGGATGACATCGGGCATGTCGGTCAATAAGCCGTCGCAGTCCGGGAAAAAAGTTCTTTCCCGGGATCGGACCGCCACGATGGCGTCTCCGTGCGTCTGAGAAGTGGAAATGAGAACGCGTCCTCCGAGTTCGAGGGCGGCCGTAACCTGATCCGGTGTAAGCGATTTGGCGTCGCCGAAAGATTTTCCCGCGCAGAGGGCGGTCGCGCCCAAACGCGAAAACGCTTCCTGTTCAAGATATTTGCCGTGATCAATCCACATAAAAATCCCCCCATAGAGAAAAGGAGCCATCCGGCTCCCTCTGATTCAAACTTGTTTTATCCGGCCTTTATCGCGGAAACGGGACAACCCCCCGCGCAAGCGCCGCAATCGATGCAAGCGTCGCCGATACCGTATTTACCGTCATCGGTTGCCGCAATTGCTCCAACGGGACACGTTCCTTCACAGGCTCCGCATCCGATACAAGCATCCTTATCTATTACGTGCATTTTTACCTCCTAAATATAATTTGGTTTTTAGGTGAATCATAATTAGTGTATACTAAATTTTGCGATTCGTCAAGAGAAATTTTGCGGCGGGGCTATTTTCATATGCGAGTATTTTTATTTACAAAGTATTCTATGCGTCATAGCCGGACAAGTTGTTGGCGCGGATGATAATGCTTACTTTGCGTCCGTATTCGGCCTTGAGTTCCGAATAACTGTTCAGGTGTCTGACGAGATGCTCGGATTTTTCCCCTTTGTGAATGGCGCTTCGTAAATTGCCGTAGGCGCTGTGCCGCGCCAGCGTCAGCATATAGTCCTCCACGGAGTCCTGGATGGAACTGTAGCGCTTGTAATAACTTTTTCCGGACTTGTAGCCGCGATGATCCCTGGCAAAGGATTTCATGCCGAAGAGATTGTTTGCGCCGAGCGCCACTTTGGACGTCCCCCAGCCGCTTTCGAGCGAAGCCTGGGCCAGTACGAGGGAGGTGGGGATCAAGACGAGCTTGTTCAGCAATTTTTGGATATTTTTGTCGTCGACTTTGTAGAGAAGATACATTTCTTTGAGAAAGATTTCGTCGCTTTTGCCGGGGGTTCGCTTTTGGGCGATTTTCTCCACCCGGGAGCGGTTCTGACGGATATCTCTGTGGATTTCCTCGATGATGGGGACAAGGGTTTTGATGAAGACCTCTTTCCGGCTTCTGCCCGCGATGTGCTTCAGGTCTTTGACCTGGATGATTTTTGTGGCGGGGCGGGCTTTTACGGAAAATGTATAATATTTATGCGCTTTTCCGGTTCCCGAATGAAAGACTTGGAATTTGTCATTTTGGGATTTCGCGGCGGATTTTTTTTCTTGAATCTTATGCGCATTTATTTTGTTTTCTTTTGCTTGATCCGCTTTGATCTTTTTCTCTTGAATCGCCGGAATCTTTCGCGGCCCCTTGTCTTCGATTTTTTTGAGGATGTTTACATAAAAAACTTGATAATTGGCAGCTTTTAGATGGTACGCCGCGTAAAAGGAAGAGAACGCGAAAAGAGAACAAGCAAAAAGCAGAAAATACAAAACCGTTCTTCTTTTCATAAAAGACCTCCTCCGATACGTTTTCAATATCCTGTATCATATTATAGCACATTTTCCGAAAAATTACAAAAAAAATTAAAAACACTTCCCGAAGTCAGAAAAAATCCAGACGGGGGAGTGTTTGTTTTGTGTTTTTGAAGTTACAGAGCCGCCTTGGCGTTGTCCACCAATTTCGCGAATTCGGCCGCGTTATTGAGGGCGATATCGGCAAGGACTTTCCGGTCCAGGATAATGCCCGCTTTTTTCAATCCGTTGATGAAGGTGGAATAAGAAATCCCGTTGATTCTCGCGGCGGAATTGATCCGGATGATCCACAGCTGCCGCATCTTTCGTTTGTTGACTTTTCTGTCTCTCGTCGAATAGGCCATCGCTCTCAATGTAGCCTGTTTCGCCTGCTTGATGACGTCTCCCGACGCGCCCCGGAAACCCTTTGCCTGTTCCAGCACTTTTTTATGTTTTCTTTTTCTGACAATACCTGTCTTTACTCTCATGATTACAACCTCCTAAAGATTTATCTTCCTTCTCCGTAGGGCAAAAGTCCCTTCATGTGCTCTTTCAGCGTTTCTCCTACCACATAGTCTTTTCTGAGCGTATTTTTGCGCTTTCTGTCTTTCTTTGTCAGAATGTGGGATTTGCCGGAATGCTTGATCACATATTTCCCGGTCCCCGTCACTTTGATTCGTTTCTTGGCCCCTCTGTGGGTCTTCATTTTTGGCATGGTGTTATCCTCCTCAGTGCAATGATTTCCTTATGCCTTTTTCGGCGTGAGCATAAGGTATTTCTGTTTTTCATTATATTTTTTATCAATTTCAGCAACTTCCTGAAATTTTTCCGCGATTTCATTCAGTGTCAGTTCGCCCAGGGCCGCGTGCATCCGTTCGCGTCCATACAGCATCAGCGTCACTTTCACCTTGTTATCCTTCGACAAAAATTTCTCAATCATGTTTGTTTTGGTTTCCAGGTCATGGGCGTCAATTCTTGCGGTTACCTTCACTTCTTTTACAACGACCTGCTTCTGGTTTTTTCTGGCCTCTTTGGCTTTCCGGGTCTGTTCGTATTTGAATTTGCCAAAGTCCATGATTTTGCATACGGGAGGATTGGCGTTGGGAGCGATTTCCACGAGGTCAAACCCCTGATCCGCAGCCAGTTCCAGAGCGGCGGCGGAATCCATAATTCCCAATTGCGCTCCGGTGGAAGAAATAATCCGGAGTTCCCTACCTTTGATTTTGTCGTTGATTCGAACCTTATCAGAAATAATACACACCTCCATTGAACTAAAAAACAGGGCATAGAAACCCTGCGTCAAAACAACGATCACGTCAAGAAAACTACCGTAAAAACGGGTTTTCGGCGTATGGAACCCTGTGCAGCCTCACAGGCCACAGGGTGAGAAACAGGCGTTTCTTCTTGAAATATGATATTTAAAATAATACGTTTTCCGGCAATATTTTTCCGGCTCTATTATTATAGCAGTAAATGCGGAAAAAGTCAAGCGATAAGTTTTGGGAGCTGATATCACAGCAGCATAGCCATATACAACGGCAGGTATGTGATCTTTTCGAAATTACAGTATGTTTTGCAACTTTTTGCGCCTATATAATATCACAATTTGCAACTTTTTGCAAGTTATTTGACGTGATTTTGCAACTTATTGCGCTTTATAGAATTCATCCTCGCTCCCTCCACTTCCCGGTCCTGTACCGACCGTAAGAAATCGCCCAATTGGCGAACCATCCCACAGGTACAGCGTACCAGATAAAAGGCATCCCGAACCGCGGCGCAAGCAAAACGGCCAGCGCCACGCGAATAAAAAGGTTTACAAAATTCGCAACGGTGAACATCTTCATGTCTCCCGCGCCCCGCAGTACGCCGTCTACCGTCGTCTTGAAACCGATAATGCACAGAAACCATCCTAAAAATGTAAGCAGACTTTCTCCTGTGGCAAGGGCGACGGAAGAAGCGCCGGACCCGTGAAACAACCGGATAATCCGGCGATTGAAAAATTCCAGCCCTATGCAAAGCAGCGCCCCGCATACGATGACCATTTTTACGGAGGCGTGGTATCCTTCGACAACGCGGTCATGCTTTTTCGCGCCAATATTTTGGGCCGTATAGGAGGATACGGCATTTCCGAACCCCAACATCGGCACGACGCAAATGGATTCCACCCGCATTGCGGCCGAATAACCGGCCAGCGCTTCCGAGCCGAAACTGTTGACGACCGACTGGACAAGCATCATGCCGATGGAAACCGTGGATTGCTGAAAGATGGAAGGAAGGGCGATTTTTGTCATAGCCGAGAGATCGCCCCTGTCAAAGAGCGAAACGCGGGCGCTGTCAAGTTTTCGCAACGTGCGCATCAGAACGGCGAACGAAAGAATCGCGGAAATTCCCTGAGCGATCAGGGTCGCCCATGCGACGCCCGCGATACCCAGATGAAAACGGGTCACAAGGATATAGTCGAGGAACACATTGAAAACCGAGGAAAAAATCAGGAAAAACAAGGGGATTTTCGATTTTCCAAGCCCGTTGAACATGGCGGAAAGCACATTGTACATAAAAAGAAAAGGCAATCCCATAAAATAGATGTTCAGATATTCCACAGCCATACCGAGACAGTCCGCGGGCGTATTCAAAAGCGCCATAATGTCCTTGCTGAACAGAAGTCCGAAGCCGCCCAGAACGACACTGACCAGAAGGAAAGACAGAATCGCCGTGAATATGGACGATCTCATTTTGCGGTATTTTCCTCCGCCGAAATATCGGCTCACGATGACGGAAGCGCCGATGCCTCCGCCTATGGCGATACAGATGAAAATATTCGTCAAAGCGTTGGAAGCGCCGACGGCCGCCAGCGCCTGCTCGCTGACAAAGCGGCCCACAATGGCCGAATCCGCCATCGTATACGTCTGTTGAAACAGATTGCCGATGATCATGGGCAGAGAAAAAACAAGCAACGCCTGAAGCGGCTTTTTTTGAATCAGGTAATCACTTTGCACGTCCGTTCCTCCGGTGGTTCTCTCTATTCGACTACGCCCAACAGCGGCGCTTTATAATAAAAAAGAATGTTATTGATCTCAAAAATATCATATTTTTTCATGGCGATGTATTTTTTCACGATGACGTCAAGCAAAATGCTCCCTGAAAAGGCGAAACCCGCCCGCCGCATAAGATCCTCGGCCTCGTCGGGCGACAATTCCAAGGCCACGATCAAGGCCAGGACCGTTTTCTTGCCCGGCGTGTAGTTTGGATTTCTGATTTTGCTGAAGAGCTTGCGGTCGATGTTTGCCCGCTTGTAGACTTCCGCATCCGTTTTGCCTTTTTTTGCGATCAATTGCAGAAGGACCGTGGAAAAAGGTTTTTCCAATTCCACGTCGTTCATGTCGGATTTTCTTTCGATTTCGTTAAGAGAAAACGCGGCGATTATTTCCGCAGACATTGATTTTCTTTTTTCGAGTATCTCAGATTTCATCGCTTTGAATTGCTCGTTATGATATTTCTCAGCGGCGACTTCCATTGATTTCGCCATTGAATTGCTCTCTGCGCATACCAACTCATCTTCCGTGCGAGGCGTCGCCGCAATAGAACGGGACGCCAATTCCCGCCGCAGAGAATCCGGCAGGGAAACCTCCACCGGCTCAAAAATAACAAGATAAACCAAGGGTTCCGCCTCGCTCGCAAAGAGAAAATCCCGGATACTTTCGGTCGCCACCCGCAGGGCCTCTTCTTTGGGATAACCGTAAATCCCGCTGGAAATCAGCGGGAACGCCACGCTTTGGCAGCCGTTTTCCACGGCCAGAGCGAGACTTTTCTGATAGGACGAGCGGAGCAATTCCTCTTCCCCGTGCCGACCGTCCCGGTACCGGGGTCCGGCCGTATGGATGACGTATTTTGCGGGCAGCGCAAAACCCGGCGTGATGACCGAAGCGCCCGTTTTGATGGGCGCGAATTTGTCGCAGGCCGCCTGCAGTTCCCTGCTCCCGGCAGCGCGAAATATGGCGCCGCAGACGCCGCCCCCTTGCAAAAGTTCCTTATTGGCCGCGTTTACAATGGCGTCAACTTGCATTTTGGTGATATCCTGACGAACAATACTTAAAGGCATGAATTCCCCCCTTGCTGATTTTTGAATTCTCCCCCTATTTTACCAAAAAAAACACCCGCTGTCCACGGGGAATTTTGTGATTGCGATTCGGCCACGGGCCGGGAAGCCCGTTGTACAAGGGAAGCTTTTTGGGTAGGGGCATGGGCGGGATGTCCATGCGACAAGAGATATTGCTCAATCAAATTCGGCGTTTGATGCAGAGCTCTTTCCCGCAGAACGCGATTCCTATGGCCAGGATATCTTCGACGCCCCGTTCTTGCAAGAAGGCGCTGTATTTCTCATTTTCAATTTGCGCCAAAGCACTTTCTGCTGCTTGTTCCAGCTCTTTTTTGTTTCCGGCAATTTTGAATTCCAAAATAATGCCCGGATTCTTTTTGTCTCTGGGTTCCAGGACCAAATCCGGTCTGCCGGACCCGCTTTCAATATTGGATATTGCGATGTATTCCGACTGAAACAGCAGCGATAAACAAATCATAAAGCCATGGTAAAAGCTTTCCCGACCGGCGGCGTCAAAATAGCTGATTTTGGAAAGAAAAATGGACTTCAGGGCCGATTCGAAGGAATTTTTTCCGGTTATGGTTTTCGACTTGAGCGACTTCAACAGTTGGGGCAAATGTGCGTTATCCAAGCCTATAAATCGTTCGATAAAATTTTCTTTGAAAAACGAGAGAATTTCCTGGTTGGGGATACGAAGGCGATAATATCCGTCTTGAGAGGATGTATCCGTCACCGTCAGGTATCCGCTGTTTAAAAGGAGCGTCCACAATTTTTTTTGATCTCTCAAACTCTCGAAGGTCATCTCTTTATAAATATATTTCGTTAATGTATTGCCGGCAAGTAACTTGTCGAGATCCAAGAATACGGATTCATCGGAGATATCCAATATTTGGTTTATCTCGGTATTGGCCGAGGTATTGATCCAATAGGCGCTCAGTTGTCCGGTTTTCAAGTAATTCAGGATCGACCATGGATTATAAATTTCTACATTGCCGAAACGATAACCATTGTACCATTTCCTTATATCCCCGATAGAATCCGGAATCTGATACTCCTCTACCGCCGATTGAAGTTCATCCTCCGTAATACCGAAAAAGTCGGCGTATTTGGTACTCAAAATCGTATCGACAGTCAGGTTGCTCAATCCTGAGAAGATTCCCTCCTTGGCAACACGGGTGATTCCTGTCATGATTCCCTTGTGAAGGCTTGTATTACTCTTCAACGCCGCGCTGTACAGATTTCGAAAGAATGAAACGGCCTTATCGTAGTATCCGTATTGGTACGCATAAATCAACGGCGTGTCGTACTCGTCAATCAAAATAACCACTTTTTTCTGATAATACGCTTCCAGATATTCCGAAAGAACTTTTAAGGCGTCATCCCATGCGGCATCTGCAGATCGATTGATAAATAAATCATATCTGATTTTTTTCATTTTGGACAATGAATTGTAGAGATCCTCGTGTTCCAAAAAGCACCTCAATAACAAATTTATTACTTTTATCAGGCACTCTTCCCAGGAATTCAATCTCAAATCTTTGAAAGAAATAAAAATGGTCGGAAACTTCCCCTGCTCCAAGATATGCATGGATTTTTCTATTTTCAGGCCATTGAACAAATTTCGGTTTTCTTCGGAATTTTTGACATCAAAGAAATAATGGAGCATGGACATGTTGAGGGTTTTTCCGAATCGCCTGGGCCGGGTAAATAAAGTGACCTTGGCGCCATCTTCCAGGAGATGATGAATCCACAGGGATTTATCGGCATAAAAGTAATTTTGTTCCCTCAATTCTTTAAAGTCGTCTATCCCTATCGGCAGTTTTCTCATGGCCACACCTCCGGTTTTATTCTTTAATTGC
>JAISST010000124.1 GCA_031272945.1 Fusobacteriaceae bacterium | reverse complement strand
CATAGGGCTGCGCCTTGGTCTTGATCCGGACTTGGGGATTCTTATCGGGGGCGATCATTTCGCCGGGTTTGTCCATTCTCTTTTCATTGAGGATCACAAGTCCTGCCATGACTGCTCTCGCGGCGGATTCCGCGTCTTTGAAAAAGCCTTTTTTATAGAGAAATACATCGAGGCGTTGTTTCACGGAATGCTCCTTTATTCAAAGATTTCCTTATCATCCAGATAGCGTATGAGCGGGATCTCCATGACGATATTTTTAAAACCTTTTTTATCGACAATATTTTTCAGTTTTTCCGTTTCTTTCACTCTCTGGATGAAAAAACGATCCCCGATGGGAATGCATTTGTTTTCTTTGTAATAGGAGATCAGCTGTCGCGTCGTCCGGAAATTGAGTTGCTCCTTGGCCCGGGTCAGCCGGTTTTTCACAATGCCCTCCGTGCAGCCGAGAGAGGCTGCGATTTCCGCTATTTTTGCGCCTGAAAGGATCATTTCGAGGATTTTGTCGGCGCCCACGGGATTGATCCTGTGATATTTGGCCGAATAGACGTCGGCCCTGTGGACAATATTGGCTTCCCGCGTATTGGGCTGGACTTTTCCCCAGCGCCCGTGATGGGACAGGACAATGTGGATGATCCCCGCCCGGATTTTTTCTTTCAAAGTCGATTTCAGGGCGTTTTCCACAGCCCCGATGATTTTTATGGTCTCCTCGGTGACGTATTCGGGATTTTTCAGCATGACCTGCGAATGGGAGACATTCTCTTCCAGTTTTCGCAGCGTGCCTTTGCTGAGATCGTGGATGATAATGCCCACAATCAGGGAAAAGAACTCCACCTTTTTTTTCGCTTCCGGAAAGCTCGGAAAATCTCTTTTAAGTTCGTCGATGGAAAGTTTCAGCACGTCGTAAGTGTGCGTGGAGACTTTGACGCCCTGGTCCGTAAAGCGTTCGAGCTCCCGTACCTGGTCCATCTCCAGCAGCCTTTTGATGAATTTCACGGCTTTTTTATTCTTTTCCGTGTAGCAACTGTCTCCGGGTTTCCGGTCTTTATTGGCGTTGATTATTTTTCTGATCTGCATGAATCCGGTTTGCAATCCTTTCTGTGAGTTTTTCTCCCGTCAATCCCAGCTCAAGCATCAGTTCCTTTCGGCTTCCGTGAGGAATGAGGCCCGTGGGAATCCCAATTGTAAAAAGATGTTTACCGATTCCTGTTTCGTTTAAAAATTGTAATATCGTGGCGCCGAAGGCGTTTCTTTCATAGGTTTCCTCCAGAACGAAGATGTCGCCGCAAAGGGGCGCGTTTTCCAGCAGAAAGGCCTCGTCGAAGGGTTTGAGACTCGACGCGTTCACAATGGTTCCATAGATTTCCCGGGCCGCCAGTTGCTCCTGGATATCGAGAAGCTCCCGGAGCATACTGCCCACCGCCAGGAACAGATGATCATGCCGTCTTTCCCGCTTACCGCCAATGATCGCGGCGACTTGCCATTTGCCGAGGACGAAGGGCGGAGCGTCGCTCAGGGAAAAAGCGGTTTCCCTGGGGATCCGCGCCACAAAGGGTCCCTTGTCATAAGAAGCGGAAAATTCCAGGACCTGCTGCAGTTCCTCCGAAGAGGCGGGAGAGACCAGCGTATAGTTGGGAAGCGTGAGAAAAATATTCACATCGTAGAGCCCGTTGTGGGTCTTTCCGTCTTCTCCGACGATTCCGGCCCGGTCGGTGATAAAGCGCGCCGGCAGGTTTTGCAGGGAAACGTCGTGGATCAGCTGGCTGAACCCCCGCTGCAGGAAGGTCGAATATATACAGACATAGGGCTTTTTTCCGTATTTTGCCATGCCTGCCGCGAAGGAGACGGCATAGCCTTCGGCGATTCCCGTATCGACGGTTCTTTCGGGAAAGCGTTTGCAGAATTGCTCAAGCCCCGTCCCTTTTACCATCCCCGCGGTAATCGCGTAGATGTCTTCGTCTTTTTCGGCCAGATTGATCAGTGTCTCGCCGAGGATCCCCGAATAGGTCCTGCCGGAGGACAGGGGTTTTCCCGTATCGGGGTCAAAAGGAGCGATTCCGTGGAATTTCTCGCTGTCCTCTTCGGCAAAATGATAGCCTTTGCCTTTTTCGGTCTTGATATGGATAAAAATGGGGCCGTCCATGCGTTTGACTTTTTTGAAGGCCGAGATCAGCTCCCGGATGTTATGTCCGTCCAATGTACCGAGAAATTTGTATCCGAGGCTTTCCAGCGTTGTCAGCGGCGCGAAGAAATTCTTGACGGATAATTCCATGCGGTCCAGCGTCTGCAGAACCCCTTCGGTCATCTTGACTTTTTTGATCATGGCCCGGATATCGTCCCGGAGTCGGATATACTTTTCGCTGACGAGCAGCCTTCCGAAAAAATGCGACAGGGAGCCGACGTTTTTTCCGATGGACATTTCGTTGTCGTTGAGTACGATGATCAAATTCTTGTATTTTCCGCCGATGTTGTTGAGGGCCTCCAGGGAGTGTCCGTTGGCGATGGAGGCGTCTCCGACGACGACGACAATCTTGTCGTCGGGTCTGGCCTGGGCGATTCCCGAAGCGGCTGCCAGTGCTGTTCCCGCGTGACCGGAAATGAAGGGGTCGTAGTCGCTTTCGACGGGATCCATGAAAGGACCGATTCCGCCGCGCTGCCGCAGTGTGGAAAAGCGTTCCTCCCTTCCGGTCAGGATCTTGTGCACGTAGGACTGATGCCCAACGTCAAAGAGCAGCTTGTCTTTGGAAAAATCGAATACGGCGTGCAGCGCCAGGGTGAGCTCCACAATTCCCAGGTTGGATGCGAGATGTCCGCCGTTCCTGCTGACGGTTTCCACGAGGAGCTTCCTGATTTTTCCGGCTTTTTCGTTCAGATTTTCGATCGTTGCGTCGTTTATTGTGTCCATAATCTTTCCTTTCCAAAATATCAGGCGAAGTTTTCGGGTTGTCAGGATCGCCGGTTTTTATACTTCCATGATGACAGGCAGGATCATGGGGCTTCTTTTTGTCTTGTTGTAAAAATATTTGGACGCCGTGTCCCGGATCAGGGTCTTGACCGCGCCCCAATCCCGTTCCGCCAGCGTGTCCGAATCTTTCAGTTTCGATTTTAACGTATCGATGGCTTCCCGGATCATGTCGTCGGCCTCCTTGGCGTAGATAAAGCCGCGGGTGATAATCTCGGGACCTTCCATGATCTTGTTCGTGTTTTTGTTCAAAATCAGCACAATTGCCACGACTCCGTCCTGAGAAAGCTGCTGTCTGTCTTTGAGTACGATGTTTCCGATATCGCCGACGCCCAGACCGTCTACCAGGACAAATCCCGCGTTTACACGGCCTCTGAGTTCCACCTGATGTTTCGTAACTTCTACTCTACACCCGTTTTGTGTTATGAGTATGTTTTCGGGCGGAATTCCCGTTTCTATGGCGGATTTTTTATGAGCCATGAGCATTTTCTGCTCTCCGTGAACCGGCATGAAATATTTCGGCTTGATGAGATCCAGCATCAGTTTCTGCTCTTCTTTGCTGCCATGTCCCGACACGTGGATTCCCGTGATTTTCTTGAACACGACGTCGGCGTCAAATTTCAACAGGTTGTTGATGTTGTTGGATACGGCCTTTTCGTTTCCCGGGATGGGCGTCGCCGAAATGATGACGGTATCTCCCGACCGTACTTTGATCTGTTTGTGCATGTTTTTCGCGATCCGGGAAAGAGCCGACATCGGTTCGCCCTGGGTGCCGGTGACGATGATTACGACCTTGTTGTCCCGGTAGCGTTCCACTTCCGAGAGGGAGATCATCGTTTCTTTTTTGAATTTGAGATAGCCGAAGTTGGAGGCGATCTCGAAGACTTTCACGAGGGAACGGCCGTCAATCGCCACTTTCCTGCCGTTTTCCTCCGCGGTCGTGATGACTTGCTGCAAGCGGTGCACGTGGGAGGCGAAGGCCGCCACGATGATCCTGCCCTGGGCTCTTGCGAATTCCTGGCGGAACGCCTCGCCCACGGTCCTTTCGGAGGGGGTAAAGCCGTCCACTTCGGCGTTGGTGGAATCCGACAACATGAGATCGACCCCTTCCTCTCCGATCTGGGACAATCTCGCGAAATCCAGACTCTCGTTGTCTATGGGCGTGAGATCCACCTTGAAATCCCCCGTAAGGAATACGGTTCCCGCGGGCGTCTGGACATAGATTCCGAAGCTGTCCGCGATGGAGTGGGTCACTTTGATAAATTCCACCGTGAAGTATTTTCCGATTTTGATTTTGCTTCTTCCCTTGACCTCTTTCATCTTGGGAAGATGCTTTAAGAATCCCGGGCCTTCAAATTTTGACTTCACAAGAGCCAACGTCAGCTTCCCGCCGTAGATGGGGACGCTCTGGTCGATTTTCTGATAGAGATAGGGAATCGCGCCGATGTGGTCCTCGTGGCCGTGTGTCACAAACAGCCCCTTGACCTTGTCTTTGTTGTTTTCGAGAAAGGTGAAGTCGGGAATCACCAGGTCAATGCCCAGCAGATTCTCATCGGGGAAGATCACCCCCGAATCGATGATGATAATTTCATCCCGGTATTGGACGACGGTGATATTCTTCCCCACTTCCTCGAGTCCGCCCAGGGGAATGACAAACATCTTTTCCTCTTTGGACGATCCGTTCTGGTTTTCCGCGGCTTTTTTCGCCTCACTCTGGACCTGCGGGATATTTTCACCTGCTTTCAGAGTTTTCAGACCGGGCTTGTTTGTCTGCGGATCCGCTTTCAGTTCCGGCTGATCTTTTTTGGAACGGGGTCCTTTCTTTCCGGCATTTTTGTTTCCGCCGGAATTCTTATTCCCGCCCGATTTTTTTTGCACATGCTTCGTGTTTTTGTTCATTTGCGCTTTTTACCTCCCTCCTTTCCTTAAAATTTCGGATGTTCAATTTCATTGCTATGATTACACACCTCCCGGTGTAATTAAGATTCACTGTTCTTTTTGCCGTCGGCGGCTTCCGTCTGCTCATAGGCTTCGGGATGTTCGCGCCGGTCCTTTACGTCCAGATATTTGTCCACAAAAAGCTTCGTCATGCTTCCGGCCATCTGTCCGCCGGAGCCCGCTCCTTCCAGAATGCAGACAAACACGATTTCGGGTTTTTCCACAGGGAAAAAGCCCGCCACCCAGGCGTGAGTCAGCTTGGAATGCGGATTCTGGGCGGAGCCGCTTTTGGCCGCGATGCGCAGGTGCGGCGTCCGGAGGACTTTTGTCGTTCCGTTGTTTTCTTCTACCGCGCCGGTAATGGCGTCGTCGATGACGTCATAGAACTTTTGCGGATACCGCTCGGCGTTGACATAGTTCTTGGCGCCGATGACGGGGATTTCCGTATGGCTGTTGAAGGGGACCATTTTCAGCCCCACATGGGGGGCGTAATAAAAGCCCTTGTTTGCCAGTCTCGTGTAAACCATGGCCATCTGGATCGGCGTGACGGTCACATATCCCTGCCCGATGGAGGAGATGACCGTATCGCCGGGAAGCCATATCATTTTTGTCCTTTTTTTCTTCCATTCCTCCGTGGGCATGAGGCCCTTGCGTTCTCCGGGCACATCGATGTCTGTGCGCGCGTCCAGGCCGAAATCCCTTGCGGTCTCCAGAAGAGGCTTATAGCCGATCTGGTGGGAAAGCTTGTAGTAATAGGGATTTGCCGACTCGATCAGGGATTTGCGCATATCCACGTAACCGTGTCCGCCCGCTTTCCAGGCCCTGTATTTCCACTTGCCGATCGTATAGACGCCGTTTCTGTCCAGAAATTTTTCCTTGGGATTGACGCCGGCCTTGAGAAAAGTCATGGCGGAGATGACTTTGAAGATCGAACCCGGCGGATACTCTCCGGCGATGGATTTGTTCGAGAGGGGCTTCTGCGGGTCGTTAATGATCTTTTCCCAGTCTTCGTCCATGATTTGGGAACTGAACATATTGAGGGAATACGTCGGATAGCTGACAATGGTCAAAATTTCCCCGTTCTGTGGATTAAGCGCGATAAAAGCGCCGGAAAGCTTGTCCTTTTGAAACTGCTCTTCCATATACATCTGCAGTTCCATATCGATCGTCATATAGAGATCGTTGCCGGGGACGGGTTCTTTCCGGATATTGCTGATATTCTGTATTTTACTCAGGGCGTTGACTTCAATGTACTCCTTTCCGTCTTTTCCTTTCAATTTTTCGTCATAGGAGCGCTCGATTCCCTCCTTTCCGATAATATCCCGCTGGGAGTAGCCCGAGTCCTTCAGCCTTTCATATTCGCTCCTGGAGATCTTTTTGACGTAGCCGACGCTGTGGGAGGCTACGGAATCGAAAAGATACCGGCGGCGGAAATAGGTCTGGACCTGCAGGTAGGGGTAGTCGATGATCTTTTCCATGAGCTTGTGGGCTTTTTCTTCTTCGAGATTTTCCAAAATCACGTTTTCACGCGTAAAGGGGAAGATTTCCCCGTAGCGGATCCGTTTCTCGATATATTCTTCGGTGTAACCTGTGACTTGGGCGATAGCGGCGACTTTTTCGGGGTCCCGGTCCCGTTCGTTCATGTATACGAGTCGGTATCCGGCGCCGTTTGTGACCACAAGCCTGCCGTAGCGGTCATAGATCTTTCCTCGCGGAGCGGGGATGGTTTTTTCCTTGACGCGGTTTTTTTCGGCCAGCACGGCGTACTTGTCTTCGTTGAAAACCTGGAGTTGCACCATGCGCAATCCGAGCAGCGCGAAAACCAAAGCGACGCAGAGCTTGAAGATTTCCTCCCGCTTACTTTCCTCGTCGTCGAGTTTCACATCGCTTTTCCGTCTACTTACGGGTTTCATGGGCCCTCCTATTGGGTTCTCGTAATCCTGCCCTTTGTCAGGAGATAATTCATCAAAAGAAAACCGGTCGTATTTCCGGCTATCCAGAGAAGATTCAGCGTCTTGTAGTTCAGTATGCAGTAGAGGACCAGTTGGACAAGCGTGACGGCCAACATGCTTTTCCGGTTATATCCGATATTCAAATAGATAAAATCCAACACAAAAAATCCGACGGAAAGCGTCACAAAAATCCGGATAAAATTTTCCGTCTGCAGGGACAAAAGAATACTCAAAAGTACCAGGCCTGTCAGGGCAAAAGGTTTTTTCATACTGACCAGACAGGAAAAGAACGGCAGAGCGATCACCATCAGGCTGTTGTTCAGCGGAAGACTCGCTTCAACCGCCGTGAGGATTAATAATACGATAATAAACATTCTTTCTCCCAGACTTATTTCATGATGATATTCAGTCTGTCCGACAGATCTTCCTTTTCGATCATGTTTTTGATATTCAGCAAACGGCTGACTTTATAGGCGATATAATAATCATCGGGATTGTATTCAATGAGATTGTCGTCCACGTTTCTGACTTCCAGGTTGTTTTTCACATTTTTGTATCCCTGGCTTTTCAGATCTTCGGTCGCTTTTCCGGCCGCCGCGCTTTTCCCGATCACATGGATCTCAAAGGAGATTTTTTCCTCTTTCCCGAGGATGACGACAATGTTGGCCAGCGTGGGAATATTGACGTCGCTGCGGATCTTGATATATTTTTCCGAAAGCTCCATAACCACTTCCTGGGCTTTTTCCTTCGTAATATCCCGCAGGATCACAAAACTCGTGTCTGAGGGCGTGTCGTTGTTGGCGGCGTTATATTTCATCGAGAGATTCGTCGCGATTTTTTCGCCGGTTTTTTTGGCGTATCCCGCCTTTCCGTTGGCGTTCAGAATATCCACGATGATGTTTTCGTTGCTGGGGGCCACCGCCGTCTGTTCATAGTACAATTCGTCAAAAAGATTTGTCAGACTGGAGGTCAGGATCATCCGCTTGTCGTCGATCCCCGTTTCCGGCGCCATTTTTTTATTTTTGACGTCGAGCCGGACTTCTCCTTTGGCCACGCGCTTCACTTCGTCGATCTTTTCCGGCAGGATTTTATTGACGGCGTCCAGCACTTCCGCATCGTTCCTTTTTTTGACGATATCGCCGAATGTTTCGTCCTTGTTGGCGTTCACTTCGAAGGGGATCGTCAGGGCCAGCTTGTTTTCATAGACGGCAATCAGATTCGATTTCCCGATCACGAGCTGTTTTTTCGTGCTGTCCAGGATCACGGGCTTTGTATTGGTCAATTTGCGAAAGAGGATAAAGGCCAGTACAACAATAATCACGATGGTAATGATGATCTGGAAAATCTTCGATTCCCGTTTCGCTCCTATTCTTGTTTTGATCATTGTATTTTTGCTGTCTCCGATTTTAGCCATCTGACGTCAACATCTCCTTTTCGATAGAATTAATTCTGACTTTCCTGATTTTGTTGATCCACGAAGGCCCGTCATCGTGTTCGTCGCTCAGGATCGCTGTTTTCAAATAATTTTCACTGTATCCGAAATAATATCCGTTTTTTTCTTCTTCAATCAATACGGAAAGTTCTTTTCCGATATATTTTTCCCGCGCCCGGCGGGCCAGGATTTTTTTGAGCGCCTCCAGTCGGCGCACTCTGTTTCTTTTGACGGGGCCCGGAACTTTGTCGGGCAGCGTCGCCGCAAAGGTCCCTTCCCTGTCCGAATAAGGGAAAATGTGAAGGCCCGCAAATCCGATTTTTTCAATCAGGTCGCAGGTATTTTGAAACATCCGGTCCGTCTCCCCGGGAAAACCCGCAATGACGTCTCCGGTGAGCTCCAATAGCGGAACTGCTTTTTTGAGCGCCCCGAGAGCCTCTTCAATGACCTGTCCGCCGTAATTTCGGCGCATTTTCCGCAATACCGTGTCGTCGCAGGATTGCAGGGATATGTGTAAATGCGGCATCAGCGCCGGATAAGAGAACAAATTTATAAAATCCCCGTCAATTTTGTCGGGATAGACCGAACCGATACGAACTCTCTCAATAAAATCCCTGTCGAGGATTTCCCGCACGAGGGAAGTGAAATTCTCTTTTCCTTCGAGATCCGCCCCGTATGCGCCAAGATTGATTCCGATCAAAATAATTTCCCGGTAGCCTTCTCCGGCCATTTGCCGGATTTCTTCCAAAATATTCTCTTTCGCTCGCGAACGGCTTCTTCCCCGGGCAAAGGGAATTTTGCAATAGGAACAGAACTGGTCGCAGCCGTCCTGAATTTTGATATAGGCCCGCGACATTTCACGCAAAGAGGCAAAAGGATATTCCTCGTATTCTTTCCTGGAAAATATCGGATCCCTGTGGAGTCTTTCGCGGGGGCGCTCCCGCTCGAGGATGAGACCGATCAGATTTTTTTTCCCGGTATTTCCTACGATATAGTCGATTTCTTCCATCCCGTAAAGGGCCGCGCTCTCGGTTTGGGCGTAGCAGCCCGTCACGATCAGGACGGCGTCTTTGTTGGTTTTTTTCGCGCGTCGCAAAATATTCCGGCTCTTCCTGTCGGCGATATTCGTCACGGTACAGGTGTTCACAATATAATAATCGGCTTTTTCCGCAAAATCCACAATGGTGAATCCGCAATTGATCAGCTGGTTTTTCAGGCTTTCCGTCTCATATTGGTTGACTTTGCAGCCCAGCGTGTAAAAAGCGGCCTTTTTAGATAAACCCATGAAATAAAATTCCTCCCACTACGATTGCCGCCGTTTCCGCCCGCAGGATTCTTTTTCCCAGCGTGACGACCTCCGCGGACCGTTCCCGCAAAAACTGAATCTCGCCGGGATCAAAGCCTCCCTCGGGGCCGATGACCACAAGGATTTTGCGGGGGACGCCTTTTATTCCGTCCAAAAGCGCTTTGAGCGTTTTTTTGTCCTCTCCTTCGTAAGGCGCGATCACGAGATCATAGCCTTGACAATCGAGGTCTTTGATCGCGGTAAAAGGCGCGATAGCGGTTTTCTTGACGCCGCGGCACTGTTTCAGCGTCTCGTCGGCGATGCGGACCCATCTTTCCAGTTTTTTTCTTTCTTTTTCCGCGTCCCCGATGTGAACGGCCACCCTTTTCGTAAGGAGGGGAATCACGGCGGCGACGCCCAGTTCCGTCAATTTTTGTACGGCAAAGTCCATCTTGTCCGTTTTGAGAAGACTCAGGGCCATATGGACCTCAATGCCCTGCGAATAGGAATCAGGGGTCCTTTCCTGGATGGCGAGCGTCAAGGCGCCGGCGCCGACGGATTGGATGACGCAACGGTATTCCATCTCCCCGTCTACCGCCCGTACGCTGTCTCCGACGGACAGGCGGAACACATCCAGCAAGTGATGGATATCCCCTTTATCCGTTACCTGGACCGTATGCTGCCCGATATTTTCCTTGGGAACGACGACGCTGATCAAAACGATTCCCTACAGGATGTCTTCATTTTGCATGAAATCCTGCAAAGTGATATCCTGAAGAATTTTTTTCATGGCTTTGTCCATTTTGTCCCAGACGCAGTTGTTGTTGCAATTGTCTTCGCAGAGAGATTTCTTTTCATCCCCTTCGTTGCAGTCGATGACGCGTCCCTCCTCGTCCAGGATTTTATAAAGCTCGTAGAGCGTGAGCGTTTCCGGAGATTTGGCAAGCTTGTAGCCGCCGTAGGGACCCCGTTTTCCTTCCACGATACCTTCGTTTTTCAGCTTGAAGAGGATCTGTTCCAAATACTGGGAAGAGGTGTCCTGAACCTCGGAAATCTCTTTGATCCGGACAAGTTTCCCGTCTTTTGAGTTTTCAGCGATGTAAGCGACGGCGCGCAATCCATATCTGACTTTGGTACTGACTCTCATGGGTTCTCCTTTCTCATTTATGTAATGCTCAGGATATCTCGTCGAAATCCCCGAGCAAATTTCCGTAATACCCGCGTTTGAAATGCCTGTAGGCCTTTTCGGTGACGACCCTCCCCCGCTGGGTTCTCTTGAGGTAGCCGATTTTCACGAGGTAAGGTTCATAGACCTCTTCAAGGGTACGCCTGTCCTCTCCCAAAAGCAGCGAAAGCGTCGTGATCCCCACGGGCCCTCCGCCGTAATTGTCGATGATGGCCGTGATGATGTCGCGGTCAAGATCGTCGAGTCCCCGGTCGTCGATGCCCAAAAGGGCCAGGGCCTGCAGGGAGGTCTCTTTGTCAATGGCGCCGTTTCCTCTGGTCTCGGCGTAATCCCGCACGCGTTTCAGAAGTTTGTTGGCGATCCGGGGCGTTCCCCTGCTCCGGCTTGCCAGGACGTCCGCGCCTTCTTCTTCTATTTTGACGCCTAAAATGCCCGCGCCGTTCAAAATAATTGTTTTGATTTCCTCCGTCGTATAATATTCCATGCGATGGGTGACGCCGAAGCGATCCCGCAGGGGAGAACTCAGAAGTCCGGCTCTTGTAGTGGCTCCGATCAAGGTAAAATTGGGGAGTTCTATGCGGATGGATCTCGCCGAGGGCCCTTTTCCGATGATAATATCGAGTTCCTTGTCCTCCATGGCCGGGTACAGAATCTCTTCGACGGCGTTGTTGAGACGGTGGATTTCATCGATAAACAAAATATCATGTTCTTCGAGGGAAGTCAGAATGGCCGCCAAATCTCCCGCCCGCTCCAATACCGGACCCGAGGTGATTTTGATGTGGACGCCCATCTCATTGGCGATGACGCCGGCAAGGGTCGTCTTTCCCAGCCCCGGGGAACCGTAGAGCAGGATGTGGTCCAGCGTGCTCCCTCTTTTTTGGGCGGCTTCTATGGAAATCCGCATTTTTTCCTTGAGGACCCCCTGGCCGATGTATTGGGCGAAGGTCTTGGGGCGGAGGTTTGTTTTGATTTCCACCTCCGATTCTTCTTCCTCCTCTGCGACCAGGCTTTCTATGCGGCCCGTTTTTTTATTCAACTCATTTTCGTTCGGATCACGTTCATTTTTCTTCACAATGTACTCCCGGGTTTCGGGGATCTACCAGTACAGACTGATCACATACTGGAAAAAACCGATAACAGCCCCCAATACGGCGCCGATGATTTCGATGTGTCTCAATTCTCTGGCGGTCAACGCGTAAGTGAGCGTTTCCAGCTCGTCCAGAGAGAGATTGTCCACATTTTTCGCGATGATGTCCCGGATGATGCTTCCGGTGTCGACGCGGCTGATAATGGCCTCAATGAGCCTGTCCTTGTGGGACAGGATTTCGTTGCGGATTTTGATGCGCATCTTGCGCAGGATTTCCGGGTTCATCATTTTTTCAAAAACGCCAAAATGCTTTCCCACGATTTCTTTCATGCGGCGTTCCAGAACTTCATCGATCAGACGGGCAATCTCCGCTTCCAGGCCCTTGTCGGACAAGCGGCTGCGGATGTCTTCGGGAGAGATCAGGTTTTTCGCGATGGCTTCGCCGATATTTTCCGCCAGTTCATTCTTTCTCTTGGGGATCAAGCCCTGGATCAAACCGAAAAATACGGGGTGGTGAGGACGGAAAAGCATTTTTACGGCAAGAAAATTCGTAACCCATCCTATGAGCGCGCCTATGAAAATAATCGATACCGGTCTGACAAGAACTTTCCAGGGCATTTTTCCTTCCCGTCGTTTGTTGATCGTTTTCTCTATTATACACAAAATATTCTGTTTTCACAAATATTTTTCCGATTAAAATATTTTTTTTGCTATAAGAACCGGAGGCGGTAGAAAAACCGCCTCCTGAGATTGCGACTCCCGGAATTATTGTTCTTCGCTTCCGGATGTTCCGTATTTGTCCAATAATTCCTGATTTTCCCGCTTTTCCTCTTCAATTTCTACTTTTTTAATAGATAATTTTACACGCTGTTTCTCTCTGTCTATATCGATAATCTGTGCTCTGACGCTCTGTCCTTCTTTGAATTTTTCCTTGATATCCTTGATGAAGTCCTTGGATACCAGTTGTACCGGGATAAAGCCGTCGACTCCCTTTACGAGATTGATGAAGAGACCGAAATCCATCACTGTCTTGATGGTCTTTTCCACGGTCTGCCCCACTTTCAGGACATCCATGGCCTCCTCCCAGGGACTTTTGGTCAGATTCTTGATGCTGGCTTTGATTTTCTTGTCGGCCAGGTTGATTTCGGTGACCACAAACTCCACTTCATCACCCTTCTGGAATTTCTTTTGCTTTTCATCCTGCCACTGGTAGTCGGACTGATGGACGAAGACGTCAATACCCGGTTCGATTTCCGCGAAAAGCCCGAAAGGTTTGATACCGGCCACTTTTCCCTTAAGGACGGAGCCGATCTTGTATTTTTCTTCGATGCTGAGCCACGGATCCTCGCTCAATTGTTTGATTCCCAGCTTCAGGCGTCTGCCCACGGGGTCAAAATCCAGGATCCGCACTTGGATGGCGTCGCCGATCTTGACGTAGTCTTCGAGGTTGATCCGTTTTTTGTTCCAGGTGAAGTCGCTGATGTGGACGAGCCCCTCGACGCCTTCGATGATCTGGACAAATATGCCGTAACGCATGATCCGGGTGACAATTCCCTCGACGTCCTGACCCGGCGTGTAGGTTTCGGCGAATGTCTCCCAGGGATTTCTCTCCAGTTCTCGGATCGAGAGCTTGATATTTTTCTTCTCGGGATCGAGGGAAAGGATTTTGGCGCGGATTTTATCTCCCACCGCAAACTGGTCCGTCAGTTTGTCCAGTTTTTTCCAGGAAACTTCCGAGATGTGGATGAACCCGTGCAGCGCCCCGAAGAAAACGGATAGGCCGAAATCGAGCACTTTATCCACTTCACAGTCTACGACGTCCCCGATATTCAGTAGGGCAAATTCTTCGGCGATCTTCTTCGCCAGCAGGTCTTTTCGGGAAAAGGTGATTTTTCTTCCTTTTGGTCCTTTCTGAGCCGCGATATCCTTTACGATCACGTCCATTTCCTTGCCTTCCATATCCGTCTCGTCATCTTTGGCGACACCCGAGAGGGAATTGGGCAGGAAGCCTTGAATCTCGCCGTGCTGGGCGATGTAGCCGCCCTTTACTTTCTTTATGATCTTGATCGGAAGAGGCTCTTTATTTTCAAATGATTTGTCTATATTCATATTTCCTTCTTCCATTAAAATCCTTCTCCGGGAGCCGATCAAAAAGTCTCCGTCCTCCGTCTCGCCGATCAACAGGACTTCCACTTCATCTCCTTTTTCGTATGCCTCCAGTTCGTCCGATTTGATTCTGACGCTGGTGCGCTGTCCCGGAACATCCAGATAGACAAAATTCCTGTCTTTCTGGGATATTGTTCCCGTAACGCGGATTTTCTGCGTTTCATCGGTCGGCAAGTAGTCCTGCAATAATGTTTCGAATTCTTCGTAGTTGTCATTTGTGGCCATTGTAAGGTCCCCCTTGATTTTATTTTCTATATTAACTATTATTTCTTCCGGAGTGGATGCCCCGGCTGTTATTCCCACGACATCTTCCGGTCGGAACCAGGAAGGATCCAGGTCGCTTTCGTCCTGGATAAAATAACTCCGGCTGTTTATTTTTTGGCAAATATCATAGAGTTTTTGCGTATTTGAGCTGTTCTTTCCTCCGACGACTACCATTATATCGACTTTGTGAGCCAGCTCCTCTGCTGCAACTTGCCTTATTTGTGTCGCCCCACATATTCTATCAAAAATTTTAATATTTGGGAAATGATTTTTTAAATATTTTTCCATTTCCAGAAATTTTTTTTTATTGAGCGTCGTCTGGGTCAGAACCGCGTATTTTTTCTGCGGGTCGAGATCGGCCGCCTTCAATTCTTCCAGATCTTTGAAAATATGGATCCGCGTACCGAAAGAGACCGTTCCGGAAACTTCCGGATGATTCTTGTCCCCGATGAACAGAACGTCATATCCCTCGGACTCCATCGTCAGCAGGATGTTGCGTATATCCGATACGAAGGAACAAGTGGCGTCATATATTTTGACTCCCTTTTGTTCCAAAATGTTATAAATTTCTTTTGTTGTTCCGTGGGCCCGTATGATGACAACGTCATCGGAAGTTAACGCAATGTCGCCTCTGAGAACCTCTTCCTCCTCCACGGTCCTCAAGCCCAGGGCCTCCATTTTTTTGACCACATGCCCGTTGTGGACAAGCATGCCGAGAATGTGAATATTCTTATGGGCCCCTTCCAGTTCCAGCGTGCTGTAGCATTTTTTGATGGCTGTGGAGACGCCGAAGCAAAGGCCCATGTGTTGTGAACGTATGATTTCCATGGATCACCTACATTATTTTATGTTTTAATTTCTTCTATTCTTCGTTTATTCTTCGTTGAATTTTCTGACTTCGATGAGATCCGCAAGGGCGTCCAGCAAGGCGTCTTCGTCTTCTCCGTCGGCGATGAGCTCCAGCTCCCGCCCCTGCTCGGCCGCCAACAGCATAAGCCCCATGATGCTGCGTCCGTTGACCTCTTCATCTTTGCAGCGGACTTTGATCTCCGAACCGTAATTCGTGATGAGCTGTACAAAGAGAGAAGCCGGCCTCGCGTGAAGCCCCGCTTTATTTTTGATGACCACCGTTCTGGATTTCATAATTTTCTTCGTCGGACTCCTTTCGGAAACCATTCCTTTATCAGGGCCGCAGGAAAATTTTGTTCAGCATCAAAACGTTTTGCCCTATTTCCGTTTTTTGAGAAAAAATCTTTTTTTGTATGTTTTATTTCAGAAACAATTAAATTTTGAATATTATTTATTATATATCA
>JAISST010000087.1 GCA_031272945.1 Fusobacteriaceae bacterium | reverse complement strand
TCATCATCGGGGAAAACGGCGCCATCAACGGCGAATATTTTTGCCAGGGGTATGTGGTCATTTATCCCGGCGGCTCAATCCCCGAGCATTCCCATGAAACGGTGGAAACCTACACGATTCTCAAAGGAAGCGGCAAAATGACCGTCGGAAGCGAATCCGAACCCATCACGGAAGGGGAGACGGTCTATATTCCGCGGAATCTTCCCCATGCCCTCGTGAACACCGGGCCGGCGGATATGCACATGATGTTCGTGTACGCGCCCAAGATGATCGTGGATCACTGGGCCGAAGAAATGTCAGGCGGGTTGAAGCCATGAAACGCGTTTTATTTGTGACGCTTGTGATATTGCTGGCGATAGGAACACGGATCGAAGGCGGGCGTCGCGACATCCCGTCGGGAGACCGCAGGCCGGTCGTCGTCGCGACGATCTTTCCGGCATACGATTTCACCCGCGCCATTGCCGGCGACAAGGCGGATATTCATATGCTTCTTCCGCCCGGCACGGAAACGCATTTGTTTGAGCTGACGCCCCAAGACATCCTGAAAATCCGCAACTGCGATTTATTCGTTTATGCGGGCGGCGAGTCCGATCACTGGGTCAAGAGCGTCCTCGAGAGTTTGGATACTTCCAAAATGAAGATCATTACGCTGGTGGATTGTGTGGAGGCCGTCGCGGAAGAAACCGTGGAGGGAATGGAAAAAGAAGACGAAGGATCTGCCGACGGAAAAGAAAAGTTGACATACGACGAACACGTCTGGACATCCCCGCGCAACGCGAAATTGATCGCGCAGGAGATTTCCGGCGCCCTTTGCGAAATGGACGCCGCCCAAGCTGAAATTTACAAAACCAATACGGTCTCCTTTCTCATGCGACTCGACCGGTTGGATGCGAAATTCAAAGCCGTTGTAGATCATGCGGCCCGGAAGCTCATCGTATTCGGTGACCGCTTCCCTTTTCTTTATTTTGTCCGGGCCTACGGGCTGGATTATTATGCGGCTTTTCCGGGTTGCGCGGCGGAAACCGAAGCAAGTCCGGCGACGGTAAAATTCTTGATTGATAAAATCAAGGCCGAAAAAATCCCGGTGGTGTTCCATATCGAAATGTCCAATGGAAAAATGGCGCGCGCGATCAGCGAAGCCACCGGTGCGAAAGTTATGCTGTTCCACGCCTGTCACAATATCTCGCATGAGGATTTTTTGTCGGGCAAAACCTATCTGGACCTGATGAACGCAAACGTGGAGGCGTTAAAGGAGGCGCTGGACTGAGATGGCTTTGATAAGTTGCCGGGACGCTTCCTTCGGATATGGGGGCAGTATGGCCGTAAAGGGCTTGAATTTTGAAGTCGGAAGCGGGAATTACCTGTGCGTGGTCGGAGAAAACGGTTCCGGCAAGAGTACGTTGATCAAGGGACTCTTGGGATTGAAGAAAACCATGGAAGGATGCGTTCTGACCGATGAGAATCTGAAAGCCGCCGAGACGGGGTACCTTCCCCAACAGACGGCGATCCAAAAGGATTTTCCCGCCAGCGTGTTCGAGGTCGTCCTTTCGGGGCGTCTCTCGATACGGGGCCTGTCGCCTTTTTTCTCCCGAAAAGACAAAGCGGCCGCAAGAGAGAATATGGAACGACTCGGGATCGAGGCGCTCCGGAATCACTGCTACAGAGAATTGTCAGGTGGTCAGCAGCGGCGGGTTTTACTTGCGCGGGCGCTTTGCGCCGCGCAGAGGGTCCTCTTGCTGGATGAGCCCGTGGCTGGGCTTGACCCCATGGTCATGCAGGAATTCTATCGCTTGATTGAGAATCTCAACAGAAATTCCGGGATTACCGTAATTATGGCGTCTCATGACATTCCCGGAGCGGTTCGTTATGCCAGCCACATCCTCCACTTGAAAACGAAACAGTTATTTTTCGGAACGACAGCCGACTATCTGAATTCCGCCGTCGGCAAGGCATATACAGGAGGGATGAGCCGTGATTGAAGCTTTATTCGAAATGTGGTCGCAAGCATTCATTATCCGCGCCATAGTGGTCGGCGCGCTTGTTTCGCTCTGCGCGGCGCTCCTTGGGGCGAGTCTCGTGCTGAAGCGATATTCTATGATCGGCGACGGCCTGTCCCATGTGGGTTTCGGTTCCCTTGCCGCGGCCGCGGCCCTCCACCTGGCGCCGTTAAAAGTCTCTATTCCCGTGGTTGTTCTTGCGGCCTTTCTGCTTTTACGAATCGGCGAAAGCGGCAAACTCAAGGGAGACGCAGCCATTGCCTTGATTTCCACAAGCGCGCTGGCTTTGGGCGTACTGTTCGTATCCCTTACGACAGGATTGAATACGGATATTTATAACTATATGTTCGGCAGCCTGCTGACGTTGAGTAAGGACGATCTGGCACTTTCAGTCGTGCTCAGCGCGGTTGTTTTGGCGATGTTTATTCTGTGTTATCATAAAATTTTCGCCGTGACTTTTGACGAGCGTTTCGCAAAGGCCACCGGCGTAAAAACCTCCCTTTACAATATGTTGATCGCCTTTCTCACGGCAATCACGATTGTACTCGGAATGCGCATGATGGGCGCCATGCTCATTTCCGCGCTGATCATTTTTCCGGCGTTGACGAGTATGCGACTCTGCAAGAGTTTCAAAGGAATGACAATATGCTCCGCCGCGGTTTCGCTGGCGTGCTTTTTTATCGGCGCAAACGCGTCCTTCATCGGCATCCGGGTAAAACACGGATCCGGTTACATCGCACGATCGTTGCCGACAGGCGCGACCATAGTCGTGGTCAACCTCGCGGCCTTTCTTATTTTCTGGCTGATAAGCGCCTTGAAGGGAAAAATCGGGAAAAAGTATGCAATTCATGACAAGGAGATGATTTCATGCCCAAAAAAGCTTTGATCGTAGTGGATGTGCAAAATGATTTCTGCGCCGGAGGCGCGCTGACAGTAGCGGAAGCGGAAGCGATCCTGCCTGTAGTCAATCGGGAGATTGAGCGTTTTAAAAAAGATCCTGAGGCTTTTGTGATATTTACAAAGGACTGGCATCCCGCCGCGCACTCGAGCTTCACGACGAATTCCCGGGAAGGCATATGGCCGCCCCACTGTGTACAGGGGACGGTAGGAGCGGAGATCCATCCCGGGGTTATCGGCGAAGCCGATGTGGTTATATTGAAAGGCGAGCATCCGGAAGTAGATTCTTACAGCGCCTTTTTCGACAACAATAAAGCCTGGAAAACAGGGCTTGATGAATGGCTCCGGTCCAGGCAGGTTGAGACGCTCTATGTGCTGGGCCTCGCGACGGATTATTGCGTGAAATTTACGGTATTGGACGCGCTTTCTCTGGGATACGACGTCCG
>JAISST010000076.1 GCA_031272945.1 Fusobacteriaceae bacterium | reverse complement strand
ATTTCATCAAAGTCCATCTGATATTCCTCACAAATTCTCTACAACATTAGACGACCCGCAGTCCGAAAAAGTTTAAAATTTCTCCTGAGCGGCCATTTTTTGCAACTCCGGAAGAATTTCCTCTTCGGTGACTTTTTTGTAGATTTCTCCCTTTCGGAACAAAAGACCGACGCCCCTCCCTCCGGCTACGCCGAAATCAGCTTCCCGCGCTTCGCCCGGACCGTTGACGACGCAACCCATGACGGCGATCCGGATGTTCCGTTTGTCGCCCTCGAAGGCTTTTTCCACTTTCTTTGTCAGCGTGATCAGATCAATCTCCGTTCTGCCACACGTGGGACAGGAAATAATCTCAACGCCTTCTTTCCGCAGCCCCAGAACTTTCAGTATTTCTTTTGCCACCCGGATTTCCTCCACCGGATCTTCCGTCAGAGACACCCGGATCGTATCGCCGATCCCGTCCGCCAACAGAGATCCGATCCCCACGGCGGATTTGATGCTTCCCTGAAAAGCCGTACCCGCTTCGGTCACGCCCAAATGGAGCGGATAATCCCGCAGACGGGACATTTCCCGGTAGGCGGCGATCATGGTCCGGATATGGCTTGACTTCAGAGAAATCACAATATCGGTAAAACCGTTCTTTTCCAGCAATTCCGCATGCTTCAGCGCGCTTTCCACCATGGCGGCGGGCGTCGCTTTTCCGTGCCGTTGCAAGATTTCTCTTTCGAGGGACCCCCCGTTTACGCCGATCCGGATCGGAATTCCCGCGTCCTTCGCCGCTGAGGCAACTTCCCGGACCTTTTGGGCCGAGCCGATGTTGCCGGGGTTCAGGCGTAATTTGTGGACGCCGCTACGGATGGCCGCCAAGGCCAGACGGTAGTCAAAATGGATATCGGCCGCCACGGGGAGCGGGCTTTCCCGGACAATGGTCTTCAGGGCTTCCGCCGCTTCCGGGGCGTTCACGGTAACCCGGACAAGCTCGCAGCCTGCGTCCCGCAGGGCCCGGATCTGCGCCAGAGTCGCCGGGGCGTTTGCGGTATCGGTATTCGTCATGGACTGGATCACGACGGGATTTCCCCCGCCTATCACAAGATCCCTGACTTTTACAGGTCTGCTCATGATTCCTCCCGAAAAAATACTTTGATCTTGAATACAGCGATTGTTTTAAGTCAGCCGCGGCATAAAAAAGAAAGTGGGCGGGTTGCGGGCCTGCGGCCCGCGACCTGCCCGGAGTCTGCTAAAAACACAATGCTTATTTTTTTCTCATACCCAGATATTTCATGGGGTTCTTAACCTGCCCGTCTTTCCGGATCTCAAAATGCAGATGGGGTCCCGTCACGCGACCGGTCATTCCGGTTTTGCCGATGAGCTGTCCCGCCTTTACTTCCGCGCCGACGCTGGTATTGATGTTATTCAGATGGGCATAGCGGGTCTCATAACCGTCGGGGTGCTTCAGGATGATAATTTTCCCGTATCCTCCCATATAGCCCGCGAAAGACACCTTGCCGCCGCGGGAAGCCGTAAGGGGCACGTAGCGCGCTACGAGATCCACGCCGGTATGCAGGACGTAACGCCGTAAAATCGGATGAAAACGGTTGCCGAAGGGGCTGGCCACGCCGGCGTAGTTCACGGGATAACGGAAGGTCCCGCCGCCGGAATTCTTTTCCGCCACTCTCGAAGCCACTGTCTTTTTTGAGGTATCCGCCTTTTCCGCGGCCTGCTGGGTCGCGGCGGGCTTTACGTTCTTGGCGATGTTGATATTTTTGTCGGCTTTGGGAAGCCGCATATCGTCTTTCTGCTTTTTCGCTGTGTTCTTTGCAATGGCTTCAAAATCCGGGTTGATAATGAAAATGCTCTGGCCGATTTTCAGGTTTTTGGCGTTTACATCATTATAAGCCAGAATATCGTCCACTTTAATTTTGAATTTTCCGGCGATCTTGTACAGGGAATCGCCTTTTACGATTTTGTACATAACCCCGTTTTCCAGAAGAATATTAATTTTATCGCCGACTTTAAGACTTTTCCTGTTGATATCCGGATTGTTGGCCAATATGGCCTCCGGGGAAACATTGTGCGCCTTCGCGATACTTTCGATTCTGTCCCCTTTCTTGATCACATATTCGACCGTCTGGGGAAGTTCCTTTTTCGCGGTTTCCGCAGGAGCTTCGGCCGTCGCCGCCGGTTCCGCCGCGCCCGCCTCAGTCGTTCCCGCTGTCTGCGCCACGACGGTTGTCTCCGCCGTCTGCTTCGTTTCGGCGGTTTCCGCTGCCTGAGCCGTTGTCGTTTCCGCCGGTTCCGCGGTCGTCGTCGAGGCCGCAAGCGTTTCCGTCTTCTTAAGATCGCCGGTAAAATTATATTTCCGTTCAAATGTGTAGTAAATGTCGTCCAGTACTTCCAAACCGCCGTTTTCCATGCCGCTCTTTTCAAAATATTCTGTAAACTGGCCCAGATCCACGATTTCCGTGGGAACAAAATACATCTGGGCAAATATACTGATGACGATAAAGAAGAGCAGGGTGAAAAATGTGACCGTAGCAATTTTGCCAAGTTTAAAATTGGCAATATTGTATACGATCCGGTTCAATGATGTAGCGTTTCTTCGTATATCCTCAGCCATCTTTCCGGTCTCCCTTCTCATAAAATTTTAACAGATCCTTGTTGCATTCTGTCATTTCTATCGCATCAATCAGCTTTCTTGCTGCTGTTGCCCTGTCAAACTGCGCCAGATATCTCCTGATGCCCCAAATGTTGTCCAACGCCTCCCTGCCGATCAGCAGTTCCTCTTTTCTCGTTCCCGATTTTTGAATATCAATAGCCGGGAAAATTCTCAGCTCCGCCAGATTCCGGTCAAGCTGAATATCACAATTTCCCGTGGATTTGAATTCCTCATAAATGATGTCGTCCATTTTGCTGCCGGTGTCGATCAAGACGCTGGCGATGATGGTCAGACTGCCGCCTCCCTTGATGTTCCGCGCCGTTCCGAAAAAGTTTTTCGGATAATAGAGCGCCGCGGGATCTATTCCTCCGGAAAGCAGCTTCCCGCTGGACGGCATGACGATGTTGTAAGCCCGCGCCAGTCTTGTGAGGGAATCCATGAGGATCACCACATCCTCACCGTTTTCCACTTTCCGTTTTGCTTTTTCCAGGATACTCTGGGTTACTTTCGTGTGATTTTCCGGGTTTTCATCGAAAGTGGAGGCAAAGACCTGGGCGCCGTCCACATTTTCCGTGATATCCGTCACTTCTTCGGGCCGCTCGTCGATCAGCAGGATCCATACTTCCAGTTCTTTGTTATTCTTGATCAGGGAATTGGCGATACTGGTGATCAGCATGGTCTTTCCCGCTTTGGGCGGCGCTATGATCAAGGCCCGCTGGCCTTTTCCGATGGGAGCGATCAGATCGATAATCCGGCCCGAGAGATCTTTCTTTTCCGTTTCCAGCTGGTATTTCTCCGTGGGATAGGAAGGGATCAGATCTTCAAAGGGCTTTCGGGATTCGGCCTCCTCCAGGCTGCCGTTATTGACAAGAACCACTCTTTTCAGCGCGTAATTCTTTTCGTTCTCACTGGGTTCCCGGACTTCGCCGACGATCATGTCCTCCGTCCGGAGTTTGAATCGCTTGATCTGGGTCATCGACACATAAATATCTTTTTCGACCGATGTATTCCGGAGAAACCCGTAACCCTCGGGCAGCACATCCAGCGCGCCCCAGGCGATATCCTCCCCCGGTCTGTCCTCAATATATTCCTCAAGCAGCTCCGTGAGCTCCTGCTTCTTAACGCCGCTCTTGAGAGTCAAACCGACGCCTTTGGCGATTTCCGTCAGTTCCCTGTACAGGAACTTATCAAATTTACTCATTGTATCTCCTGTAAACAAAACAAATAATTATGACTCAAAACCCGGCGATTCACGGCCGGTAACGGTTATTTATTCTCTTTACAGTCTTAAAACTTGTCCATATTTGAATTAGACGCACGTTTTAAGAAGAAAGTTGAAAAAAATTACGTTATATTTCCATAAAGTGTCCATGTCTTGCATGTTTGGATGTGAATATTTACAAAACGTCCCTTTAAATCTTCGCTTCCGGCGAATAAAACAATTTTGTTCGTAGACGTCCTCCCTGTTTGCATCGCTTTGTTTTTTTTGCTGGGACCCTCCACAAGCACTTTTACCATTTTGCCCTGATAGGCTTCGCTGCTTTTTTTGGACAGACGGTTTTGGACGTCCATCAGACGGCGGAGTCTTTCCTTTTTGATTTCTTCTTCGATCTGTCCGTCCATTTCCGCGGCGCGGGTTCCCCGCCGGACGGAATACATAAACATGAAAGCGTTGTCAAAAGCCGCCTTTTGCACCACATCGAGGGTATCGAGAAAATCCTCCTCTTCTTCGCCGGGAAAGCCGACGATGATATCGGTGGTCAGGGCGATTCCCGGGATCTTTTGCCGGAACGCCGTTGCCAGCGCGAGATATTCCTCCTTGCCGTAGCCCCGGTTCATCCGTTTCAAGATCCGGGTGGACCCCGACTGCAGCGGCAGATGAATACAGCGGGCGATTTTTTCATCGGCGGCGATGACGTCCATCAATTCCGGCGTGAAATCCCGCGGATGAGGAGAGACAAAACGGATCAGGAATTCTCCCGGAAGTCGGCCGAGAGCCTTCAGAAGACCCGCGAAATTTGTGCCGTCTCCGAGGTCTTTTCCATAGGAGTTGACGTTTTGGCCCAGCAGGAGAATTTCCTTGCAACCTTTCCGCAGGTAGTCTTCGGCCGTTTTCAGGATGCTTTTCACGGGAACGGAGCGTTCCCTGCCGCGCACATAGGGAACAATGCAATAGGCGCAAAAATTGTCGCAGCCGTAGCTGATGGCGATCGATGCGCTGACGCCGTCGCCGAAATCCGCTTCCGTTTCCCCCGGCAGTCTGTTTTCGTCCTGTATGGCCACAACCGGGTTTTTCCGGTCCTTCAGGATGGATGTGAGTAGATCCGGGATCTGCCCGATATTCTGATTGCCCATGACGATATCGACGGCCGGAAAACGCCGGATCAACTCGGCCCCCTGTTCCTGGGCAAAGCAGCCCGTGACGCCGATGATGGTCCCCCGATCCCGTTTTATGGATTTCAGTTCCCCGATCTTTCCGTAAATCTGGGCGGCGGCGCCTTCCCGGACCGTACAGGTATTGAGGAATACGACGTCTGAGGCGTAAATATCCTCCGTGATCCCGTAACCCATTTTTTCCAAGATGTTTTTGATTTTGGCGCTTTCATTCACATTCATCTGACATCCGTAAGTCAGAATCGCAGCTTGTTTCAATGGTTTCTCGCCTCTTTTCCTTTTTGTATGACTTGACGGATCCGCCCGGCGGGTCCGCGCTTCGCGTCCTCAGGTGACATCCATTTTTCTTCCGAGCATATCCATAACTTCCAATTCCGTATCGATCTTCACCAGAACGCTGGAATTGGGGTTGGCGTGTTCCACGGGTTCTTCTGCTTCCTTTGTGAGGAGCGTCATTGCCGGGAGTCGCAAATCCTTGACCGGTTTTCGCGGACGGACCGCTTCAAGGGTTTCTCCGGCCCGGATCCGGTTTCTGACCGAAAGGACATAGAGATTTCCCGGACGTTTTTCCGTGACGACAGCCGCCAACTGCCGCGACTGGAAATAGGAACGGGTTTCCTTGATGTTCTGGGCTTCCCCGCCGGGATTTCCCAGATAAAAACCCGGAGTATACAGCCGGTTGGAGATGGATTCCAATACTTGGGTCCATCGGGGATCCGGGTTGTAACGTCCCGCCTCATAGCTGTCCAGCGCCTCCCGGTAGACCTTCACGCTGTTGGCCACGTACCAGACGCCCTTCATCCGTCCTTCTATTTTGAGAGAATCGGCGCCGGCCTTTATGATCCTGTCGAGAAATTCCACGGTGCAGAGGTCCTTGGAACTGAAGATATAGGAACCCCGCGCGTCTTCCAGGACGGGCATGTATTGACCCGGGCGCTTTTCTTCGACCACGGCGTATTTCCAGCGGCAGGCTTGGGCGCAATCCCCCCGGTTGGCGTCTCTGCCCGTCAGGTAATTGGACAGCAGACAGCGTCCCGAGACCGACATGCACATGGCGCCGTGCACAAAGACTTCCAGCTCGATGCCGGGAACCCGCTCCCGGATTTCCCGGATTTCCTCGAGGGTAATTTCCCGGGCGAGCACCGCCCTTTTGGCGCCGAGCCGCTTCCACATATCGACGGCCCGCCAGTTTGTGCAGCTGGCCTGAGTGCTTACGCTGACCGGAAGAGCGCTCTCTTCCCGGACAATTTGGAATACGCCGAGATCCGCCACAATGACGCCGTCCACCCCCGTTTTTTCCAGAAATCGTACATAGGCGGGAAGCTGTCTCAATTCTTCGTTGTGAGGAATCACATTGAGCGTCACATAGATTTTTTTTCCCGATCCATGGGCGTAAGGGACGGCCGCCTGCAATTCCTCATCGGAAAAATTCCCGCTCCCCGCCCGGAGGTTGAACAGTTTTCCGCCGAGATAGACCGCATCCGCGCCGTAATGAAACGCCGCCTTCATTTTTTCCGGATTTCCCGCGGGGGCCAGCAATTCTGTTTTTTTTATGTTTCTTTGATCTTTGTTCATTCCACTTTTTCCAGATTTGTAAATTTGACGTATTCGCCGAAAAAGCGCAGGCTGACGTCTCCGGTCGGGCCGTTTCTGTGCTTGGCGATAATGACGTCCGTAATTCCCTTCCGTTGGCTTTCCTCTTTCAGGTAATACTCATCCCGGTACAGGAACATTACGACGTCGGCGTCCTGCTCGATGGATCCCGATTCCCGCAAATCCGACAGCAGCGGTCTCCTGTCATTCCGGCTCTCCACGGAGCGGGAAAGTTGCGAGAGGGCGATGATCGGCACGTTCAACTCCCGGGCAATGCCCTTGAGCGAACGGGAAATCTCAGAGACTTCCTGCTGCCGGTTGAATTCTCCGCGTCCGGAACCCCTTCCGCGGATCAGTTGCAAATAGTCGATGATAATCATGTCCAGCTCGCCGCGGGATTTGTAACGGCGCGCTTTGGTCCGGATTTCCAGTTCGTTGATATTGCCGCTGTCCACGATGTTGATCTTGGCCTTGGCCAGTTTTCCCACGTAGTTTCCCAACTTTCCGAAATCGTCGTCTCCCAGGAGAAAGCTGTTTCCGATATGCGTCAGGTTGATTTTGGCGCTCATGGCCAAAAATCGTTGCAACAGTTCCGATTGGGACATTTCCAGGCTGAAAATCATGATATGCTTTCCGTCCAGCGCCGCGTTAAGGGCGATGTTTTGGGCAAAGGCGCTTTTTCCCATGGAGGGACGCGCCGCGATGATGATGAGGTTCGAATCCTGGAGCCCGCCGGTCATGGCGTCCAGCTCGCTGTATCCCGTGGAAATGCCGATGATCCCCCTGGATTTGTAGACCTTGTCGATCCGGTCCATTTCCTCTTTGAGGGCTTCGGGCATGGAGATGATATTGTTCGCTTTTTTGTTTTCCGTCACTTTGAACAGGTAACTTTCGGCTCTGTCGATGATGTTCTGGGCGTCGTCGTTTTCCGCGTAGGCTTCCTCGACGATTTTGGTGGCGGCTTCGCCCAGGCGGCGAAGCCGCGCCTTATCCTGGACGATTTTCGCGTAGGACAATATGTTGGCCGAGGTCGGCACGCTCTCAAGGATTTCTCCGAGAGTCTCCTCGCCGCCGCTTTCGCTGTAATCCCCGTTTCTTTTCAGCGTGTCCGAAACGAGTTCGACGTCGATGGCTTCCCCCCGTTCAAAGATTTTCAACATGGCCCTGTAAATATTCTTTCGGGCCCGGGCCGTAAAATCCTCGGGTTCCAGGATCTCCACGATCTCTCCCATCTTCTCGGGCGCCAAAAAAAGACAACACAAAAGCGCCCTTTCCGCTTCGGCGCTGGCGGGAAGTCTTTTCAAATTATCCGTTTCCAACATGGGCCTCTCCTTTTCTTCTCAATTATTTTCTTCTACAAGGAGTTTGATCTCTGCTTTCACGTCCGTAAACAGTTTGACGGCCGCCGTATGCTCTCCGAGGGATTTGATGGAATTGTCCGCGATCTTTTTCTTGTCGACGGCAACGCCGAAGGTCTCTTCGATAGCCTGGGCAATTTCCTTGCCGGTTACGGAACCGAACAGCTTCCCGTTTTCGCCGGTCTTAACCTTCAGGCTGACGGGTTTCGATTCCAACAGGATTTTCAGTTCCTCGGCCTTTTCTTTTTCGGCGACGTTTCTCTTTTCTTCCTTTTTCTTTTGATTTTCTATTTTTTGAAGTTCGTCGGGCGTGGCCAGAATTCCCTTTTTATTTTTGATCAGGAAATTGTGGGCGTAACCGTCGGAAACGAGAACGATATCCCCCCGTCTCCCCTGCCCCGCGACGTCTTCCAACAGAATTACCTTGATTTTTGCCAATTGAATCATCCCCTTTATGATCGATTTATTTTTTTCGAAAATGCAAAAGTTTCGCGTCAAACGCTCCGATTCCGCCGATAATAAAAGCCGCCAGCGGCAACTGTACCGAGAGATAGACGGAAATCACCTGAAAGAGCCATTTGTATCGAAAGCCGTCAAAGTTGAAGCATAAGGCCTCATAGATACATTTCATTCCGTATACCGCAAAAATGACCCACCCGATTTCCCGTGTATTGACGATGTAGTAATTGCCTTTGAGCAAAAATCTGTCCAGGAAAAACGGGACGATGTACAGCAGAAGCCACCAGTAGGATATTTCCCACTGAAGATAGCGGGAGGCGTCCATGAACAGATACGTAAGAAATACGCAGACGATACTCGAAAGAAACATGGCCGAGGGAAGACTGTTCATTCCGGCCAGGATATAGGCCCTGAACTGTCCCGCGTCAATTTTGAGGACGCTTGCGATACCGGCCACCAGTTCCTCGTTGTTCAAAAGCTGCCCCAGCGTGACGGCGGCTCCGGCTATGAGACCGAGACTTGCCGCCAAGGCAATGACCACGATCTTATCGAAGGTCTTCGTCTCCCGGAAGCTGAAAAACCAATATAAAATTTCTATCACGCCGAAAAAGCCCAGATAGAATATCAAGAGCTGCGGCAGGACGACGCCGACGGCAATAATCGCTATTCCGTTCAGAATCCATTTTTCCCGCAGGCTCAGTTTCCATATTTTTCTGATCTTGAATACGGGAAGTAAAAACGACAGAAAAGGAAAGATGAGCGATATTGCAAAAAGCACAAGGATCCCCGTTATTCCGCTGATAAAAACCAATTTTCCTCCCTCATTCCGTTAAGATCTCCCCATTTTTAAAGTAATCTTTAATTTCCTCCCCGTAATTTCTCTCTTCATTTTTTTCGGCGGCGCCCTCAGACTCGGCCACCGTATAGTGAATCATGACGCCGGGATGAATCTTGTTGCGTACGATTTGCAAAAACGGATCTCCGTAATCCCTTTGCTCCATGAGGCCCTTCGAATAGGCGTCGTCTTTGGAAAAGGCCACATAGAGAACGTTCCTGTCGACCCGCCAGGGCTTTGCGTTCCGAAGAGAAGCGCGGTAGGTGGGTTTTTCCTTTTTGGCGGCGTTCAGGATATCATTCCATTTTGTCCGGATTTCTCCGATGGAAAGATTGACGTCTCCTTGGAGACCGCCGTCTCCGCTTCCACCCACGGGGACGAGCTTTTCCACGACCTGTTCGACGATTTTTTCCCGGACTTCTATTTTGGGCGTCTTATTCAGAATGTTGTCCGTGATCACATAACCCACGAGACGTTTGTCCTCTTCATATTTGAATTTGCCGAGTCCGTCGTAGATGGCGCCGATGATGTGGAGGCCCTCCTCCACGTCCAGCTCATTTTTGGCCATGAGATTTTTGCAGTATTTGGCAAAATCCTTGAAAAACATTTCCACCTCAAGAGATTCCAGCCAGTACTCCTCGAGTTTTTTTGCGGCCTCCCGAAGATTTTTCCCGAGGATCTTTTCGAGAAAGGCGCTCATTTTTTTCGTCGGCGTGATCCCGAGGATTACCTCACAGCGATCCACGGTGATTTTCTCCTCATAGCAAGTGATCATCAGCCGTTCGAGAATGGAAACGGCGTCGCGCATGCCGCCCCCCGAGCTCTCGTAAATGATGTCGTAGACGTCCTCCTCCAGATCGATATGCTCTTCCCGGGCAATATATTGCAGCCTTTCTTTCATTTCG
This sequence comes from Fusobacteriaceae bacterium, assembly GCA_031272945.1. Lineage (GTDB taxonomy): Bacteria > Fusobacteriota > Fusobacteriia > Fusobacteriales > Fusobacteriaceae > JAISST01. Next base: position 7,245 of record JAISST010000076.1, on the reverse strand, counting down.
CCGAAGAGCACGCTCTTGAAATCATAGCGCTGGCAGCGGGAAATGATCGTGGGGAGAATTTTATCGGGCTCCGTGGTGGCAAGGATAAAGATCACATGTCCGGGAGGTTCCTCCAACGTCTTTAAAAGGGCGTTGCAGGCTTCCTTTGTCAGCATGTGGGCTTCGTCTATGATATAGATTTTCTTGCGGCCGGCGGTGGGTTGATAATTGATTTTTTCCTTGATCTGGCGAATTTCGTCAATTCCGCGGTTGGAGGCGGCGTCGATTTCCACCATGTCAATAAACGTGCCGTCGTTGATGGCAAGGCAATTGTCGCACTTGTTGCAGGGTTCGTCCGTGATGTCCTCGTGGGCGAGGCAGTTGACCCCTTTGGCGATGAGCCGGGCGATGGTGGTCTTTCCGAGACCTCTGGGACCCGCGAAAAGATAGGCGTGGGAAATTTTGCCGCTTCGGAGGGAAGCTTTCAAGGTTTTCACGATTTCTTTCTGGCCGGCGATTTCCCCAAAATCTTGAGGTCTGTATTTTCGGTACAATGTCATATGCATGGAACTGCTCCCTCCTTGCCCAGAGCTGAAAATTCAAAATACGATTCCGCGTCTTCCAGTTTTACGGGACCAATATATTTTATCATATTTTTGAGAAAATAGAAAGCCGGGTTTTTTACTTTTTCCAGGAGGCGTAAATGGCCCCCTGGGGACATTTTTTACCGCAAAGGCCGCAACGGATGCACTCGGGACTGTCTATGTCCTCAAGGACAGGTACGCCCATGCCGCAGGTCTTTTCGCAAGCGCCGCAGCCGTTGCATTTTTGTCTGTCGATCTTGTAGCGGAACAGGGAGACATTGTTGAAAAAACCATACAACAGGCCCAGAGGACAGAGATATTTGCAAAATGGCCGGAAAACCACGACTGCCGCAAACAAAAAGATCAGCAAAATTCCCAGTTTCAGAAAAAACAAGGCCCCGATCACATCCGAAAGTCCCCTGTTGGCTGCGACCAGGGGAAGTCCCGCGAACAAAGCGCCGCCGGGACAGAGATATTTACAGAACCATGGCGTTCCGAGCCCCGCGATATTCAGGACAAAAAGCGGAAGCGCAATCACAAAAACAACCAGCGCAAGGATTTTTCCGCGTCGCAGGATTCTATCCCCCGGAAAGCGGTTGCGTTTTTTCACTGAGGGAATGCGGTAAATGAGATCCTGAACAAAGCCGAAAGGACAGAGCCAACCGCAGACCAGCCTTCCGAAGAGACTGCCGTAGAGCAAGAGAAATCCCGCCGCATAAAAAGGAAAACGGTAGTTTCCCGTGGTCAGTACGCTCTGGATGGCGCCGATGGGGCAGGAACCCAGGGAACCCGGGCAGGAATAGCAGTTCAGGCCCGGCAGACAAATCGCTTTGAGCTTTCCCCGATATATGGTCCCCCGCACAAAACCGACCGCGTTCAGATTTGTCAGCGCAAAAAAGATCGCCTGCAGAAACGTACGCATGATTTATCCGATTCCCACACATTCGAGACAGATCGTCACGGCCTTCGTAAAAATCACCCGCAACTCTCCCCTGTAGATCCCGTAGATGATAAACAATACGGCGCTCAGCAATACGCCCATATTCCACAAATATTTTTTCATGAAAATCCCCTTTGCCCCATTTTTTGTTTCCTGATTTTCGCCCGTCGGCTCAATTGTCCGCCAGTATCTTGTCAATGATGGTCTTCCAGGCCGCTTTACTCTTGGAACCGATCAGGTGTTCCCCGAGAATGTTCCCCTCCGAATCCACAAATACCGTATCGGGGATGTATTGCACGTTGGAGAGGTAGCCCAGCATCTCCCCCGAAGGCAGGACATGGACATAGGAGGCTTTCGTTTTGTCGACGATCTGCCGCGCCTTCCGGACCGTCCCTTGATCGAAGGTCCCGTTGTTGTTCAATACATCCACGACGATGCCCACGATGCCGAAGCCCTTTCCGGCGTATTCCCGGCTGATCTCCCCCAAATGGGGCATTTCATTGATGCAGGGACCGCAGAATGTGCCCCACACATTGATCATCGTCACTTTATTTTCTTTGAAAACCGCCTGGGTCACGGTCTTTCCCGCAAGATCCACGGCCGTGAAATCCGGGAATTTTTCAGCCCGGAGCGTCATAGCCCAAAAAAGGGCCGTTAATAAGTACAAGATCAAACCGCTTCTTTTTTTCATCCTTTCCTCCTACGGGATCTGCATCCCCTGTCGGGCTTTTTTTACCGCTTCCGGGTCTGTCAGGATCTCCGCCAGTAAAAATCCGAAATCCGGCGCGTGGCCCGCGCCGTCCGCCGTGATAAGATTGCCGTCTCTTTCGGTGGGGTTCCCCGTCACATGATAGTTTCCCATCCGATCCCGTACGCCCGCGTGGCAGGTGAGTTTTCTGTCGGCGGCGAGGCCGTTTTTCACGAGAACCGTCGGCGCTCCGCAGATGACCCCCACCCATTTGCCGCTGTTGTAATAGGATTTGAGGACGGATCCCGCCGCTTCCGAATTACCCAGATTTTCATATCCCGGGTAGCCGCCGGGCAGGATCAAAAGATCCCCGTCGTCGGCGCCGCCCTCCGAGAGGATCCCATCGGCCGTAACCTCTATGCCGTGGGAAGATTTTACCTTTTTGTCTCCGGAAATGGAAACCGTTTTGACTTCCACGCCGCAGCGCGTCAAAATATCGTGAGGCGCAAAGGCTTCCAGTATTTCAAAGCCTTCGGCCAATAAGACATACGCTTTTTTCATGCTTCCTCCTCCCGATCCGCTCCCGGATCAGGTAATTTTCCTTGTCTGATCAACGACAGGGCAAATTCGTGGGCGTCCAACACAGCCGAGTCATGGATCTGTTTCCTTTCGCCTTCATGACAACTGTTTACGATGATCTGCCGGTGTTCCCGGATGTTTCGCTCCAGTTCGCTTTCGCTGATGAGGCCGGCCTTGTATTGGGCGATCAACGCGTCATACATTTCACCGAAGGTCCTGTCGTATAAATCCTGTTCCCAATCCTTGAAAAAATCCACTTGCTTCACCCTTTTCCATTTCATTATTTAATATTCTATTTTTGTCTGTTCTTTATCCTTATGCGCCGGTTTTTTATTTTTCCACGGTGAAGCGGAAAACGGTCTTTTGGCTGTAAGGATGTTCCGGATCGGTCAGTACGATCTTATCGGGGGCAAAGCGGAAGATATCCGTATAATTCTGCGTTTCCAGACAGATTGCCTGGTGTTTTTCGCAAATTTTCCCGGTTTCCGTAGGCCCTACCCCGGCGAGATAATTGGCCGTATAGACGATCACGATGTTCTGATCGCTCATTACTTCCAGGAGCCGTCCGCTGTCCGGATCCTTCAGGGCGCCGACGCGTCCCTCGGGGTTCTTTGTGATCACAAAGCCGTGGTCTATGCCGCCTCCGACAATTGCCGCCTGGGGGTCTCCCGAGGAAAATACGGCGCCGATCTCCCGGAAATTGCGGAAATCAAAGGGAGTTCCCGCCGTTGCCCGCGTTTCCACCGGCAGCGTGTCCCCGTCCACGGCGGCGAAATATTCGGCGTTCAATTGCAACAGTTCCCGGTCGATGGGTTTCTTACAATCGCCGCTCAGATTAAAATACGCGTGGTTTGTAAGATTCAGAAATACGGGCCGGTCGCTTTCCCCGTGATATTCGACGGCGAGTTCCGTCCCTTTCAGAAGATAGCGGACCGTGGCCTTCACATTTCCGGGAAAGCCTTGATCGCCGTCGGGGCTTTCAAGGGTCAGTTCCAGGCCCACATAGTCTTTTTCGCGGATTTCCTTCCCTTTCCATACCTTCCGGGAAAAACCTTCGGGGCCTCCGTGGAGGGTGTTGCGGTCTTTATGGTTCAGCGGCAGCGGATATGTCTTGCCGCCCAGGATGTATTCCCCTTTGGAAATGCGCCCCGCCACTCTGCCTACGAGCGCGCCGACGGTCCCGGGCTTTTCCTCGTAGTCCCGGATTGTCGCGAGACCGACCGTGACATTTTCTTTTTTGCCGTTGCGATCGGGCGCCAGGATTTTCCGGATGATGCCGCCGTAGGTAATAATTTCGACTTCCAGCTGATCACTTTTCAGCGTGTAACTGGTGACCGCCTCATTATTTTTTGTAACGCCGAACGATTCCTGATAAATGTCCATTTTGATCCCTCACTTTATAAAAAAATAGGTTCTTTTCGTCAGCAAAATTACAAGCCTTTCACATCTTTTGTGTCGAGAATCAGGGTGACCGGTCCGTCATTGAGCAGTGACACTTTCATATCGGCGCCGAATTCTCCGCATTCGGTCTTGATTCCCGACTGTCTCGAGAGCTCCAGGTATTTCTCATAGAGCGGGACGGCCTTTTCCGGGCGGGCCGCATCGGTAAAGCCGGGCCGCCTGCCCTTGATACAATCCCCGTACAATGTAAACTGGGAGATCACCAGCACCTCCCCTCCGATTTCCTGAAGACCGAGATTCATTTTGCCCTGCGCGTCTTCGAAAATACGCAGGGAATTGATTTTATTGACCAGCCAGGCCGTCTCTTTTTCCGTATCCTCGTGGGTGATTCCCAGGAGAACAAGAAACCCTTTTCCGATGCTGCCGATGACGTTGCCGCCCGTTTCAACACTCGCGTATTTGACTCTTTGTACTACCGCCCGCATGGATTTTCCCCCTTACCCGCCATTATCCGCAAAACAGTTCCGGATTCTTTCCCCGGAAGGAATCCAGCACGAGCGCCAAGAGAAAAGCAAGCCCCTTTTTCAGGCTTTCCATATCGATCCACTCTTCCCGGGTATGGGCGCCGTCTCCGATGTACCCGCCGATAGCGCAGCTGGGCACGCCGATGGAAAAGGGGATGTTGCAGTCGGTGGAACCCGAATGAAAATCGGGCGCCTTTCCGGTATAGGTTACAGCCAAAGCGCTGATTTTCTTTTCCAAAGTCGCCTGGGCCTCTTTGTCCACATCTCCCATGCAGGGCCTGAGACCGATCACTTCCGGCCGGACCTCAATTCCCATATGGTTGTAAGCGGAAACGGTCGCGTCAAAGAGCGCGATCATGGCGTCCAGATGTTCCCGTACGTCCGATCTGTACTCAAAGAGCATTTCCGCCTGCTGGGCAATGGTGTTGACCGAAGTTCCCCCCTCTATTTTTCCTACGTTGAAGGTTGTCTTTCCCCCTTGGGGAACCTTCACCTGATAAAGGGTATTGATCAGGGAAGCCAGGTACGCGATGGCGTTCCGATTGCCGAAATTTGTGAAAGAATGTCCCCCTTCGGTCTTCAGCTGTACGTTATAGCGGACGGAACCGACGGAATAGTTGTAACAACCCTCCAAAGTGCCGTCAAAAGATACGAAGCTTCTCATTTTTGCTCCGTAGGTTTCGCATATTTTTCTGGATCCCCGCAGATTTCCCAGACCTTCTTCACCCGAGTTGCACACAAAGACGATTCCCCGGTCGGGCGTGAGGTTATGGCGGACCACAAAGCGGGCGATCACCATCAAAAGCGCCAGATTGGCGGTGTCGTCTCCGACGCCGGGACAATAGAGCCTGCCGTTTTCCTCTTTCATCGGCATAGGCGACAAATCGGGGAATACGGTGTCCGTATGGGCCATAAACACGTCCGTTTCCGCGTTCTCTTCGCATTTCCAGGGGACGACCACATTGCAGGCGTCGTCAATATGCGCGTCCATTCCGTTTTTTAAAAACCAGTCCCGGCAAAACGCCGCGCGTTTCTCTTCGTGGTTGGAAGGAGCGGGGATACCGCAGAGCTCTTTGATGAGAAGCAGCAGTTCCCCGTGCAATCCTTCGGCTTCCGCCAGTATTTTTTCATTCAGTTTATAATGCATTTCCTCGGGCCTCCTTATGATTCCTTTCCGCTTGATTTATCTGAAGAAGCGAAATTACAGTATTTTTTGATCTCACAGCTTTCGCAGCGCGGTCTGCGCGCGATGCACTTATCCCTTCCCTGCAGGATCAGGAAATGGGAAATATTGATCCATTCTTTCCGGGGGACGATTTTCATCAGGGCCTGCTCGATCTTGACAGGGTCCTCGAGACCCTCCACAAGACCGGTCAGATTGGACAGGCGCTTTACGTGGGTATCCACGGTGATCCCGTCGGCGAGTCCCCAGATCTCCCCTCGCACCACATTGGCGGTCTTTCTGCCGACGCCCGGAAGCGCCGTCAGTTTATCCATGTCCCGGGGGATTTCCCCACCGTATTCCTCCAGCAGTTTGCGGGCGCAGAGCTGGATATTTTTCGCTTTGTTGTGATAAAAGCCCGTGCTCCGGATCCGCTCCTCAATCTCTTCCAAGGGCATGGACGCAAATTGGGCCGGGGTATTCACCGTGCGAAACATTTCCGCGGTGACCATATTGACCCGTACGTCGGTGCATTGAGCCGACAGGATCACCGAGACCAGCAGTTCAAAGGGCGTTTTGTAAGTAAGCGCGCATTGGGGTTCGCCGAATTTTTCCCGCAGACTTTGTATAATCCCCTTCACGCGCGTGCTCTTTGCCATTTTTGCCATGGTTGTCCCCTATTTCAACAATATTTTATAATACTTCTTCTTTCCGAGCCGGACCAGCGGCGCTCCTTCTTCGAACAGGGCCTCCGTCAGAGGATAATCATGGGCAGTCACCCGGACGTCGTTCAAGGTCATCCCGCCCTGGTCGATCAGGCGTCTTCCGTCGCTGGTGGTCTTGATGGCCTTTGTTTTGGCGAGGAAGGCCACGATGCCGATCCCCAGATCCGCCCGGGAGAGTTCCAGCGCCGGGACGTTGGTCAGGTCGGATCCTCCGGAAAAGAGCGCTTCCGCCGCGGAACGGGCCTTTGTCGCCTCTTCTTCCCCGTGGATCAGCTTTGTAATCTCCCAGGCCAGCACTTTTTTCGCTTCGTTTATTTTTTCGTCCCGCAGGCCGCTCAGGCGTCTCACTTCTTCCATCGGTAAAAATGTCAGCAGCGCCAGACATTTTTCCACGTCGCCGTCTTCCACGTTCCGCCAGTACTGGTAAAAGTCATAGGGCGTCGTCTTGGCGGGATCGAGCCACAGGGCGCCTTTGGCGGTCTTTCCCATTTTCTTGCCCTCGCTGTTTGTCAACAGCTGAAAGGTCATGGAATAGGCCGGTTTTCTCGCTTTCTTCCGGATCAGCTCCACGCCCGCGATCATGTTGGACCACTGGTCGTCGCCGCCCATTTGCATGACGCAGCCGTATTTTTCGTTCAATACGTAAAAATCATAGCCCTGCAT
>JAISST010000062.1 GCA_031272945.1 Fusobacteriaceae bacterium | reverse complement strand
AATTTTCCTTTTTTTTTCAATTCTTTTAATCCGGAAAAGAAAAATATTGAATAAAAATATTTGTTGTGGTACAATCAAAAGGTAAAATTTCAGGGCAATTGTCCCTGTCTGTTCCGATTATTTTTATGGAAAAAATATTTTATAATTTAAAGGGGGTTATACGATGAACACAATGTTGGAACTTTTTGGCGTGGATTATTTTTCCGAACTCGAATTGAAAAGCAGAGTTCCCGGCTCCGCCTTCAAAAAATTCAAAGCGGTGCAAAGGGGCGAAGAGGAATTGTCGCTGGAAGTGGCGGATGTCATTGCCAACGCGGTGAAAGATTGGGCTACGGAACGGGGCGCTACCCATTTTACCCACTGGTTTCAGCCGCTGACGGATCTGACGGCCGAAAAACACGAATCTTTTGTGACCGCGACGCCGGACGGAACCGTTTTATCCCAGTTTTCCGGCAAAGAAATCATCAAAGGGGAGACGGACGCTTCCTCCTTTCCCAGCGGCGGATTGAGAGCGACCTTTGAAGCGCGCGGCAATACCATCTGGGACACAAATTCGCCGATGTTTATCCGGGGCGCCGGAACGGCAAGGACCCTCTACATTCCCACCGCGTTCATCGGATATAACGGCGAGGCCCTCGATAAAAAAGTTCCCCTGCTGCGGGCTACGCAGGCTTTAAACGTACAAGCCCTGCGGATCCAGAAAATACTGGGGGATACGGAGACAACCCGGGTCGACGTGACGCTGGGTTGCGAGCAGGAATACTTCCTGATTGAAAAAGCTTTTTATGACAGAAGACAAGATATCGCCCTGGCCGGACGGACCCTGTTCGGCAGCCTCCCCCCCAAGGGACAGGAACTGAGCGATCATTACTACGGGACCATCAAGGACAGAGTCAAGACCTTCATGGGCGAACTGGATGCGGAACTCTGGAAAATCGGTCTGATTGCGAAAACGGAACACAACGAAGTGGCCCCCAACCAGTTTGAGCTAGCCTTGATGTTCGGCGCCTGCAATGTGGCCGTAGACCAGAACCACCTCGTGATGGACACCATCAAGAAAGTCGCCACAAGACATGGTCTGGCGGCGCTCCTGCATGAGAAACCCTTCGAAGAAATCAACGGATCCGGAAAGCACTGCAACTGGTCCCTGGCCACCGATACGGGCGTCAATCTTCTGGACCCCGATACGTTGACCGCGGACAATCTGCAATATCTCGTATATATTATGGCCGTCATTGAAGGCGTCGACCGATACGCCGACGTATTGCGCAGCACGACGGCGACCCCGGGCAATGACCACAGACTGGGTGGGCATGAAGCGCCTCCCGCCATCATCTCCATCTTCCTCGGAGAGCCTCTGACGAATCTTCTGGAAAATGTGGAACACATCGGTAAGACCAAAACAAGCGAGGAGACCATCCATGTAGGCGCCAAGATCCCCGCGATCTCCAAGAATTTTTCCGACAGAAACAGAACATCCCCCTTCGCCTATACCGGAAACAAATTTGAATTCAGAATGCCCGGATCCAGCGCGGCCGTATCGACGCCGATGTTTGTGATCGCCACCATCGTGGCGGATATTCTCAAAGAATACGCCGACATTCTCGAAAAGGAAAAGGGCGCCATCAACCCCGCCATCATAAAGCTGGTCAAAGAGCATTACGCCAAGCACAAGAGGATCATCTTCAACGGCAACGGCTATGACGAAGCCTGGGTCAAGGAGGCCCACAAGAGAAAGCTCTCCAACCTGGCCAATACCGTGGAAGCGCTTCCCGTTTACATCAAACCGGAAACCATCGCCCTCTTTGAGCGGCACAGCGTATTGAGCGCGGCGGAAATGAAGTCCCGCTACGAAGTGTACATCGAACGCTATGACAAACAGTCCAACATCGATCTTTCCATCGCGATCCGCATGGCAAAGAACGAGATCTACCCCTCGGTCGTAAAATATGTAACAAAGATATCCAAAATGATCGTTTCGGCGTCCAAGGCTCTCGGCGACGAGAAGTACCTGCAATACGACAAAGAACATCTCGAAAAAGTGCTGAAGCTCAAGACCGCGCTGAAAGATACGATCAGCGACCTGAGCAAAGGCCTGGAGGAAGCCGACGCCACGGAAGACACCTACAAGAGAGCGCTCTTCTACAGAGACAAATTGTTCCCGATTTACGAAGAAATGCGCAAAATAGTGGATCAGCTCGAACTTTTGGTGGACAAGAGCGATTGGTCCATCCCCACTTACTTTGACCTCTTATTTAAATTATAAAATTGTGTGTGCGGACAGCCGGTATCCGGTCGTCTGAGGGAGCAGGCTGTCTCCATCCGGAGACAGCCTTTTCCATAAGTGTCATTTTTTTGAAAAAATGTTCCGAAATCAAAAAAAATCTTGAAAGAATTCTCATTTTTGTTTATAATATAGTCATGAATCTAAGAAAATTACATAATTAAATCGTTTACAGCAAAAATGTCATAAAATTAAACAGAAAAACAAAGGGAAAACAATTAGAAAGACGGGTGGTGTCTATGAAAAATGCAATTTTAGCGATTTCTGACAAGAAAGAAGTCTTGCGGCAAATCCGGAAAGAATTGGGCGAACAGTATGAAGTCATCACGTTCAACAATTTGCTCGACGCCATGGACATGCTGCGGGAAAGTGAATTTGACGTAATTTTGCTGGACGAACATCTCACGTGGTTCAACTTTGTGGAAGCCAGACGAAAACTGAACGGGATGGGAGAATTTATTATTGTAGGGCTTTTAGACGAAGACACGGAGCAAAAAATACTCGAACTCAAAGACGCCGGAATATACAACTATATGTTGAAACCTGTCGCCCTGCACGATATGAATCGCGTAATGTTCTCCGCCCTCATCAACCTGGAGCTCAAGCGCGAAAAACGAAAATTGGAGGAAAAACTCTCCAAATTGGAAGAAGAGACCGAAGTCGTGGGTCAATCCTCCCGGATCAAAGAAAGCCGCATGCAGATGGAAAAAATGGCGGCCACGGAAGTTCCCGTCCTCATCATCGGCGAGAACGGCACCGGGAAGACCTATGTGGCAAACGGCATTTACAAGAAAAGTGAACGCCGCAAAAACGACTATGTGGAAGTCAGTTGCTCTTCTTTCACCCCTGAAGCCTTTGAAAAAGAACTCTTCGGTTATGAAAAAGGCGCTTTTCAAGGCGCCACGGTCAGTCGCCGGGGCATTTTGGAAGAATCCAGCGGGGGTACCATATTTCTGGATGAAATCGCCGACGTGGACATCAAGATCCAGACGAAGCTGCTGCAGGCCATCGAATACAGCGAGATCAAGCGGGTGGGCGGTACAAAGGCGCGAAAAATAGACGTCCGCTTTATCCTTTCTACAAGCAAGGATCTGCGAGAGGAAGTGGAAAAAGGACGTTTCCGGAAAGACCTCTACAACAGGCTCATCGCCTTTTCCATAGACGTGCCGACGCTGCGGGAGCGCAAAGAAGACATTCCGCTTCTGGCCAGCTACTTTCTCAACAAAATCGTCCGGGAACTGCACAAGGATACGCCGGTGATCTCCGGCGAGGCCATGAAATATATCATGGAGTATTCTTTTCCGGGAAATATCCGGGAACTGCGGAACATGATCGAACGGATGGTGATTCTGTCGACGGACAAGATCCTCGATGTGGACGATCTTCCGCTGGAAGTCAAAATGAAATCCGATACGGTGGAAAACAAGACCGTCATCGGCGTGGGACCCCTGAAGGAAATTCTCGAACAGGAGATCTTCGGTCTCGAGGAAGTGGAACGGGTCGTGATCGCCATAGCCCTTCAAAAAACCCGCTGGAACAAGCAGGAGACGTCAAAGCTTTTGGGAATCGGCAGAACGACGCTCTACGAAAAAATACGCAAATACGGACTGGATTTCAAATAAAAAACGACGAATAATTTTCGGGCTTTTTACAGAGATTGTTTACACGTAAGGACTACAGAATAAATCAAAAAAGGAATGGATCAATATGAAAGGTTTCAGAAAACACATGAAAGTCGGCATTTGGATCGTTACGATCCTTCTGGTATTCTCAGGCGTCTTTTCCATCATCACGTCCGATACGACGACCCGGGTCATCAAAAATCTCTTTTCCAAAGAAAATGACGGCAGTTACGCCTTCATGCTGAACGGGAAGAAGATCTCCCTGATTGATTTCGAGCGGACAAGAGCGAATTTCGGGACGCAGCTGAGTTTGGGCGGATACAAGAACATCGACCAGGATACGATCGGGACCCTGGCCTTCGATGAAGTGATCAACAAGCATTTGACGCTGAATCTTGCCGAAAAGGCGGGCATCAAGGTCGCTTCCTCCGATGTGGAGCAGCGCTACAAGGCCCAAGAGACGGCCATTGCCTCCCAGGGCGGCAATTTCCGGGAATGGCAGCGGATCAACGGCTATGCCACAAAAGATGATCTCTTGAACGATCTTGAAGACGGGCTCCGGATGGAAAAATTCCTCCAGAAATTGCAAAGTGAAGCAAAGGCGCCCGCCGAAGAGGAAATCGCGAAAATATACGCCGACAACGCCTCCTATCAGGCGGCGGGAAAGACGCTGGACGACGTCCGGGAAGAAATTACCGGCGCACTGAAGAAAAACGAAGGCGAGCGGGATTATTATCGCTTGATCGAAAAAGCCCGCGCCGAAATGAAGTTGGAGTACGTCAACAAAAATTATGAAAAGTTCATGGAAAAAGAGGCCTTCGCGGAAGGAGGCTTTTCGATCTCCAATGTGGACGTAGCCCGGCTCTCCATGACGCTGTTGCCTTACCTGAACGGCGACAAAGGCCAGGCGGAAGAGCAGGTGAGTCAATTCTACAAGCGGCAGATTGTCCTTGCCAACAAGGCAAAAGAAATGGGGATCACCGTCGACGAGAATCTTCCGCTCCAAGTGAAGCTCATGGATTATCAGGTAAAGCTCTATGATAAGATCCGCTCGGAATTGAATCCAACGGACGGGGACCTTGAGGCGTATTTTAATGAGAATAAGGCCTCCTACGATACCAAAGCCGAAGCCACGGCGGAAATAGCCATTCTCGACGTCGATTACTCCCCGGCGGACTGGAAGGCGGCCAGGGACAAGGCGGAAGAACTTCTGAAAAAGGCGACGGTCGAGAATTTCAAAGATCTCGCCAGAGAGAATTCCCAGGATGGCAGCGCGCAAAACGGCGGGGACCTGGGATGGTTCAACCGGGACCAAATGGTAAAGGAATTTTCCGATGCGGTATTTTCCGGGGAACCCGGGAAAATCTACCCGGAAGTGGTCGAGAGCCGTTTCGGTGAACACATCATCTATGTGGAGGAACTGAAAAAAGAAGAAAATCAGGCCAAGGCAAGTCACATCATCATCCTGCCGATATTGTCAGAAGAAACGAAAGAGGGGATTCTCCCCAAGATCAACGACATGATCGCCAAGATCGAAAAAGGGGAAGCAAGTCTTCTGAAACTCAACGAAGTGGATCCCAAGGTGATTTACGCCAATACCTTCGCGGGCATTACCCCCGAAGGTTTCATCCCCAATATCGGCGTTTCCAGGGAACTGGCCGATGCCATATATCTGGCGGAAGAAGGGAAAACGAGTTATGTGTTTATCGGAAACCGCTGTTATCTGTTCAAGAAAACAAAAGAAGTAAAGTATGAAGAAGCGAAATACGAAGAAATAAAAGAACGCGTACGCAACGATTATCTGAACGCGACGGCGCAAAAAGAAATAGAGAAATTGTTTTAGCCCAGACTCATGAAAAAGAGCAGCCAATAACAATTCAGGCTCTCTTTTTTCATAAAAAAAATAAAAAAAAGTTTCTTCAGGCAATTGCTATTTTGCCGAAAATATAATATACTGTAGAGTAATGTACATTCTTTTCGGGCTGTACTGTTTTTAAACATACGAAGCGGGTGGGGGAGAAAAAAATGAGAATCAGCGAAAAAGACAGGGAATTGCTGCTGTCTCGCTTGCACATTGAAGATGTGGTCGGAGAATTTGTCCAATTAAAAAAATCCGGATCCAATTACAAGGGGCTCTGCCCTTTTCACGAAGATACAAATCCTTCTTTTTTTGTGAACCCCGCCAAGAATATCTGTCATTGCTTCGTCTGCGACAAAGGCGGCAATCCCATTACGTTCTACCAGAAGTATTTCCGGGAGAAACAGGGAAGAGAGCTGTCCTTCGCGGAAGCGGCGGGAGAGCTGGCGCAAAAATACAATATCCCGATCCGGATCCTGGACGGAGATCCCGGCCGACAGGACCGCCTGGAAAAGTATTACCGGATTACGGCCGACGCCCACCGGTTCTACCGCGACAATATTTTCGAAAATGCGGGGAAACCGGCCTTGGAATACCTGTCCAGGCGCAAAATGGATTCGGCCAAGATAGAGGCCAACAAACTTGGTTATGCCACGACGCAATGGGCGGGTCTCCATGACTATCTGATCAACAAAGGTTATGAAAGGGAAGACTTGCTGGCTCTGGGTCTTGTGCGCCAGGGGGAAAAGGGGTATTACGACTTTTTCCGGGGAAGGATTATTTTTCCCATCTACAACCAGCAGGGGCGGGTGATCGCCTTTGGCGGCCGGACCATTGAGACCGGGGAGGGAATCCCAAAATACATCAATTCTTCGGACAATCCCATCTTTCACAAAGGAAAGAATCTCTACGGCCTCGAACGGGGCAGAATTATCAAAGAGAGAGAATACGCCATTTTGATGGAAGGATATATGGATGTCCTGACCGCCGTGAACCATGGTCTGGAGACGGCTGTGGCCCCTCTGGGCACCGCGCTTACGGAAGAACAGGCCCTTCTTCTGAAAAACTACACGCCCAATATCCTGCTTTGTCTGGATATGGACGGGGCGGGCAGGGCCGCTACGGAACGGGCGGGTTTTATTCTTTTGAAAGCCGGATTTACCTATATCCGGGTCATTGAATTCCAGGGAGCCAAAGATCCCGACGAATTCCTCAACACCTATGGAAAAAGCGCTTTTTTGCAAGCTGTTGAAAAATCAAGGGAAAAAGACTTCTTTGACTATCTTTACGCATACTACGCAAAGGACTACGACCTTACGCTCGTTCCGGATAAAAGCAGTTTTGCGGGCCGGTTTCGGGAGTTCTTCAGCCACATCCCCGACGCCGTCGCAAGAGACGGCTATATCGGAAAGCTTTCCCGGGCCCTGGAAATCGAAAAAGACGCCCTTGCCGGAGAACTAATCGCAAAAAACGAGCAAAAGGAATTCCGACCCCGCGCGGCGGCGCCGGGAAGACCGGCCGAGCCCCGGGGGGAAGATCTCGTGAATCCTCTGGAGACAGAGACCCTGGCGGATATTCTGGCGGACCCGCAGAACTTTCGTTACTACCGGTTTTTTGATATCACGGGAAGTCTCACAAAGAAGATTTTCCAATTTCTGGAAGAAAATGAAACGGAGGATTCCCTGCGCCTGTGTATGGGCCTTCGGGAAATGGGAGAAATCAATGAAAGAGAGCGCGAAACGCTGGAAGACTTGATTTGTCGCTCCATCGGAACATCCGTCAATGACGGAAAAAAGCGGGAAACCCGGACGGCGGAAATCATAAAAGCCTGGTTTACCCGGGAAATCAAGCGCCGGAAAAAAGAGACGGGCGATAACAAATTAAAATTTCAATTGCTTGCGTTGGAAGATAAAATGAAAAATTGCATCATGCTGGAGGATGTGCTTCGTATCTACAGGGAGTACGAAGGGTTTGTGTTCCAAATCAGTTGAGGAGGGTTTATATCATGAGAGAATTGTTAAAGAATCCGGCAATTCGAGACGCTATTTTGGAAATCGTAAAAAAGGCATCGGAAAACAAGTACGTGACTTACGAAGAAATCAATGAAAAATTGACAGGTTTTGATATACCCACCGAAAAAATAGACGAACTTTTGACCAGCATAGAGGAACAGGGTATCCAGATTTTGCATGAAAGAGACCTGAAAAAACCCGGGATGATCAAAGAAAAAAAGACCCCGGCCAAAGAAAAGGGCGCAAAGGAAACCGCCGACGCCGCGAAAAAGAAAGAAAAGAAGAAGGAGCCCACAAAGAAAGAAACAAAAGCCGGGGAAACCGGAGCGACAAAGGAAAAAGCTGCCGGAAAGGATTCGGGAAAAAGCGCGAAGAAAAAGAAAGAGGAGGCGCCCACCGTAATAGCGGTGGAAACGGAGACGCCCACCGGCACGGAGTCGTTTCCGCCCGAGGAACTGGAGATAGAAAGGCCGAAGACCGGCGGCAAGAAAGAGAAGAAGACAAAGAAAAAAGAACCGGCAAAACCGGCGCCCGAGCCTGTCAGCGTAAAAACGCCGGATGACGAAGACCTGGACGATCTGGACGACGAACTGGATGATCTCGGCGACGATGAGGATCTGGACGATGATCTGCCCTTTGAGGACGAAGACGTCGAAGAAGCGGAAGCCAATCCCGAAGACGATCTCTATGGCTACGAAGAAGACAAATTTGAGGACGACTTTGACAAACTGGACCGTTTCAATCCTGATGAGCTGGAAGAAATCGGAGACCCGGAATATCTTTCCGACGATGAACTGGCAGCCCTTGCGGGAGACATGAAAGTCGACGAGCCCATCAAGATGTATCTGCGGGAAATCGGCCAGATTCCGCTTTTGAGTTATGAGCAGGAACTGGAGTACGCCAAGAAAGCCCTTGAAGGGGACGATTGGGCCACAAAGCAGATTATTGAGGCCAATTTGCGTCTCGTGGTGAGTATCGCCAAAAAACATACAAACCGGGGATTGAAGCTTCTGGACCTGATCCAGGAAGGGAACATCGGCTTGATGAAAGCCGTCGAAAAATTCGAGTACAGCAAGGGATACAAATTTTCCACCTATGCCACCTGGTGGATCCGCCAGGCCATCACAAGGGCCATCGCGGACCAGGGGAGGACGATCCGGATTCCCGTGCACATGATCGAGACCATCAACAAAATCAAAAAAGAAGCGCGGATTTATCTGCAGGAGACAGGAAAAGACGCTACGCCGGAGATATTGGCCGAGCGCCTTGACATGGAGATCGACAAAGTCAAATCCATTCAGGAGATGAATCAGGATCCCATCTCTCTGGAGACCCCCGTCGGGAGTGAGGAAGACAGCGAACTGGGAGATTTCGTGGAGGACAGCAAAATGTCCAGCCCCTACGAACTCACCAACAGAAGTCTTTTGCGGGAACAGTTGAACAGCGTACTGAATACCCTCTCGGGCCGGGAGGAGAAGGTGCTGCGTTACCGCTACGGGCTCGACGACGGCTCGCCCAAGACCCTCGAGGAAGTGGGAAAGATTTTTAAAGTTACCCGGGAGAGAATCCGGCAGATCGAAGTAAAAGCGCTGCGCAAATTGCGCCATCCCAGCAGAAAAAAGAAGCTGGAGGATTTTAAGGTGTAGCCGGAAGCGATCGGAGGCGGAAAACCATGCAGGAACAAATTTCCGTAAGAGATTATGAACGGGAAATATTTCATTTTCTCGAAGATGAACAACGTTTTGATCTTTATATGGAAGAAAATAAAGACAAAAAGCTTGTGCTGGATTTTCCGGCGCAGGCTTCGGAATCGGGTCCCGACCCCGAACAGAGAGAAGAGGAAGTCTTCGATTATCTCGAAGAGATTTCCGGTATTTTTATAGAGGGAGAAGCGGATCTTTTCCTGAAAAATGCCGCGCAAGTGGCTCTTTTGGCCTTTCATTACCTCAGAGGCGGCGTCTCGTACCTGGATATTCTGCAGGAAGGAAATCTGGGACTCCTCAAAGCGGTGGAACGATTCGGCGATTCCGGCTTCTCTGATTTTGAAAACTACGGAAATTTCCTGATTATCCGGGAGATTCTCCTTTTTATCAAGCGGCGCATCACCAACGTCCGCTTTGAGTTTGACAGCTTTTTCAAGAAGCGCAGAGAGCATCTGGCCGCCCACGCCCTGACGGAAGAAGGGGAAGAAGGAAATGAAGAGGACGGAGAGGGCGGGAAAGACCACGCCGGTCACGGGGAAGAGGACAGGATCCGGGAGAGCGAACGGATCATCGGGGAAAAAACGGATTTTTTCCGTTTGAAAAACCGGCTCTCCACTTTGGAAATAGAGGTTTTAGCCTTATATTTCGGCTTTGGCAAGGAAAAGAGATATTCCGTCTTTGAGATTGAAAAAATATTGGAACTGCAACCGGGACAGGGAGAGGAAATCTTCAAACAGGCCCTTTCCATATTATCTTCGCCGGATGAAAGAATTTTTGTTTGAATCAGCGCAAAGTCCAACGAGGAGAAGAACGACGTGAAAAAAATAATTGCTTTTCTGATGATCGCGTGTTTGTGCGATCTTTTCGGAAAAATCAACGACAATTTGGAGCTTTTTACAAAAGAGGCCGCCGGCCGCATTGAGGAAAGAATACTCCAGATTGAAAAAGAGCGGAAAGTCAAAATATATGTGAATTCCCTTCCTTCCGGCGAGGGATTCTCCGTCACGGATCCGGAGAAAGTCATTGTCCTCAACATTGTCAAGGAAAATGACGACGTCGCGGTCAATGAAAGCAACGACTGGAGCGTGAATCTCAATATCTCCCGGGATCTGCCTGTGGAGGAATACCAGTCGGATATTGATCTTTTGCTGAATAATACGCAGGGACTCCTGGAGACCAAGAGTTTTGAGCATTATGTCCTGGAGATTCTCGACGGGCTCGATACGCAGCT
>JAISST010000152.1 GCA_031272945.1 Fusobacteriaceae bacterium | reverse complement strand
GGCCGTCGCCCCCGCTTCCCGCACGAGATCCGCCACAGCCTTCGTCACTTCCCAGCGGGTGACGGCGCCGGTGAGTCTTTCAGGCGGAAGGGCCACGAAATTCGGTTTGACGAGAACCGTATACCCCGGTTTAACCACGTCGCCGATCCCCCCGACGGCGGCCACGGCCTCGCGCACCGCCGCAGCAATTGCTTGTTCCGTGTCTCCTTTTGTCTTCACAATTGATACAATACTCATCCTTTTACCTCCTCCTCGTATTATAATTCGGCAGCTTTCCTTATGCCTTTTTCACCTTTCCGGCGGGTTTGACCGTCTTGGTCTTTTTTACTGTTTCCGTAGTTTTTGCCGTCTTCGCGGCTTTCACTGTCTTTTCGGTTTTTGCCGCCTTGGCAGCTTTTGCCGTATTCGCTTTCTTTTCCGTTTTCGGCGCTCTCACGATCTTTCGCGTCACGGGCGTATCGCCGGCCGGACTTCCCTTTTTCTTCCCGCCCGCCGGTTTTTCAAACTCAAAACCGATGGATTCCGCCATGTACTCGTGCACCAGTCTTTTGAACTCGGGATCTTTCCGGTAAATCCTGTCCACGCATTGGCGCATGCCTTTGACCAGATGCGGAAAGAGCTCCAGTTCTTTTTCCGCGGAATACGCGTCGGCCACCGCCACAAGAGGAATCATCATATCCAGCAGTTTCAGCAAAAACACAAGCTGATTCAGCAAGGGTTCAGGATTTGCTTTCACCAACTCCCTGTCAAATTTATCCAAATATTCTTTGTACTTGTCTGCCATAAAGCCTCCTTTAAATAAAATAGCGCATTTGCGCTAATATGGAACGATATCGGACGTTCGTACCGAAAATTTATCACATTCGGTATAAGGCAGTATACCATATTTTTGTCAAAATGTCTATCAGTTTTTGGATTCGGGGACATCCTGTTACGAAAATCGTTAATTTTTCAACGAAATTCGTAACGGCATTGGCAGATACCAAAAACAGCGAATTTTTGTGAAAAAACCAAAACGCCCGCGAATGCGGGCGTTCTGCTTTGCAAGCTATGATTCCAATACTTCATCCCTTTCGGATTTCCTCTTCATACCAAGCGTAGGCTTCCCGGTCCGTAAAGCCTTCGTGCACGATCTTTCGGATGGCCGCGCTCATCTGTACCGGGTATTGACTCTGGAAAATATTTCTTCCCATATCGACGCCTCTGGCGCCTTGACTTATGGCGTTGTAGGCCAGTTTCAAAGCCTCGGGCTCCGGCAGTTTCTGCCCGCCCGCCACAACGAGGGGCACGGGGCAGGCCGCCGCCACTTCTTCAAATTCCTCGCAATAGTAAGTCTTGATAATGTTGGCGCCAAGTTCCGCCAATATGCGGGTGGCGAGCTTGAAGAACCGCGGCGTGCGCTCCATTTGCTTTCCCACCGCCACAACGCCCATGGTCGGAATGCTGTATTTCATCCCGAGGTTTACGGCCCGGGACAGATTGTCCAGGCTCGACAACTGACCGTCGGCGCCGATAAAGGTCTGCACCGCCATGACGTCCGTGTTCAAGCGGATGACTTCTTCGATATCCACCGCAAGCACTTCATGGGACAGGTCGTCATCCAGCATGGAGGATCCGGAAGTCACGCGAAGCGCAACGCCTTTTTTCCCCGCTACCGGCACGCAAGTGCGCAGAGCGCCTCTTGTTCCCATCAAAACATCAATATTCGGAAGTAACTTGGGTATAATCAAATCCAAGCGTTCCAATCCGGAAACCGAACCCATGAAATATCCGTGATCAAAGGCAAACATAACGGTATTTCCGCTCTTTTCGTCAAAGATATTGGCCAGTCGCTTTTTCATTCCCCAATCGAGGTCGTTGGCCCCTTTCACATAAAAAGGCCTGTTGTTGGCAAACGGCTCATCCACATAGTATTCATGCGATGCTTTTGTTCCTTCAAGATCCGCCATAATCGTCTCCTTTGCGGTTGTTTTTTTAGAAATTATATTTATCCATATTTTCGGCTGTGAACACGGTCCGTTCGGGAAGCAGTACGACGCCGTTGTTGACTTTTCCGGTCGTCGCGCCCGAAACCAGCGCGTCATTGGCGATGACTTCCACGGTTCCGATATCGGGAATCGCTACTTTATCGCCGACTTTTACCTCATTTCCCGCCGCCAGATATGCCGCCAGATAGCATCCGATGGCGCCCTGGATCTGGCAGTCCCACAGTCCCCAGCGCTCGATGACTCCCGCTCTACAATAATCTTTGATGGAATTGGGGGAAGCGAAACCGGTGATGGAAATCTTCTTGCTCGTCAGGCCTTTGTTCTGCGCGGCTTTACACTGTCCCGGAAGGGCCGTGGAGTCGTTGCAGATGATCAGGTCGATATCCGCGTACTTATCCAAAATCGACGCGCCGATGGAAACGGCTTTTTCCGCGTCCTGTTCGGAGTAGTAATTGGCCGGAAACACATTGACCCAATTGGGGAAGTTTGCCTTGATATAGGCTTCGCCCGCTACCTGCCAGGAATTCTGGTCCGCTACGGTTGCCTGGGAATAATGCCATACATATTTGATCGTATCTTTTTTGGGATCCTTCCCGCGGTTTTTCAAAGAATCCGCGCCCATATCCACGAGCATCTTGCCGAGAATATCCGGAGTGCCCTGAGAAACCATCAGGGTCCGCACGTTGTCCGAGACGTCAGAGTCCCAGGTTGTAACAAGAATTCCGGCTTCCGTCGCTTCTTTCAGCGCATCGTCCAAGCCCGTGGCGTCTACCGAGGAAATGCAGATGGCGTCTACGCCGCTGGCTACGGCATTGTTGATCACTTGTACCTGATCCGAAACGGCGGCGTTGGGACTGCCGAGGTAATTTACGGTAAATCCCCATTTCTTGCTGTACTGCTGAGCCCCGTTGTTCGCGGATTCAAAGAAGGCGTTTCCTGTCAGCTTCGGAATGAACGCAACGGTTTTTCCTTTGATGTCTCCCGCAGCCTGCGTCGGAGTGGATCCGGTCAATAATGATAGCGCCAAAACAGCTCCTAAAACCAATGATGTTCTTTTTTTCATACAACTTCCTCCTTTTTTTATGAAATGAAACTGTGTGCATCCGAATTATGCCGTTTTCCTTTTCTGAAAATGCGCGTATACTTTCGGCCACAAGGCCCGGGCGGTGATGACCAAAAGCAACAGCAAGCCCACCGGTATCTCCAGATACTGCTGGCTGATCCCGAAGCAGAGCGGCAGACCGAAGCGCAACAACCCGATGGCGATGGCGGCCAGGGCCGTCCCGATTACATTGCCCTTTCCGCCGTTGGAAGACGTCCCGCCCAGTACGACCGCTGTAATAATGGGAAGCGTAAGATTTGACCCCAGATCACTTTTGGCCGTCCCGAGATAGGCGGTCAGGACGATTCCGGCAAAGGCGGCGCTGACAGCCGAAAGAACATAGGTCGTCAAAACGATAAATTTTGTCTTGATTCCCGAATATCCCGCGGCTTTGGCGTTGACTCCGATCAGAAAAATCCGTCTGCCGTATTTTGTCTTGTGCAAAAGTATATACGCGAGGATCGCCAAAACCAGAAACAGGATCACCTGTCCCGGCAAAAACCCGAAGAGCTTTGTCTTCCCTATGCTGCGAAAGCTGTTGGGAAAGCCGCTGATTCCTTTATAGCTGGCCGTGGCCGAAAAATTGGAGACCATCCGCGCCACCCCGGCGTAGAGAAAACTCCCTCCCAGCGTGACCACCATAGGCTGGACATTGTAATAAGCGATAAAAATTGCGGACAGCGTCCCGCACAGCGCGGCCGCCAATATGGCCAAAAGACAGGCCGCCCAGATATCCAGGCCTCCGTCCTGCCAGGCGACGCCGATGATGATGGAGGTGAGCCCCACGATGGACCCCACTTGTATGTCGATTCCCCCGGTAATCATGACAAAGGTGACGAAAAGCGATATGATGCATATGGAAATGATATCGTTCATACTGCCGAACAAAACCCGCGGCAGGAGAAATTTCTGATTCTTGGCGGAGAAAATTACAATCTCCGACAAAACAAGAAGGAACAGGATAAATTCCCAATTGGTACTCAATTGTTTCAACTTGGAAGCGACCCTTTTCATGATTCTCCCCCATTTTTCCCCGTCGTTCTTTTGAGCAATATGTTGCGCCGGTTCGTAATAATCTGCCGGTTTTGCAATACGGTATTGACCACAACGATCGTAAGCAGGATAACCCCCGTAATCGTGTTGTCATAATCGGAAGAAAAGCCCAAAAATACCAGTATTCTGCTGATAGAAGACATGATCACGGCCCCTATGCCCGCGCCGAAAATACTCCCGACGCCGCCTGTCAGGCTGACTCCGCCAAGTACGCACGCGGCAATGGCCTTCATCTCGTAGCCGCCTCCGGCGATAGGCGTAATGAAACCCACTCTTGAGGCATAGATCATCCCGGCAATCGAAGCGAAAATCGCGCACAGGAGATAGGAAACCACCTTTGTCAGCGTTACCGGTATGCCGACGAGATTGGCCCCGGCGCTGTTGTCCCCCACGGCGACAAAATAGCGGCCCCGTCTGGTTTTTTGCAGGATCAGATGCGTTCCGGCCACGATGAGAATCGCTCCGGCATAGACAATCGTCAGGCCTCCGATCAGGGGTTTGCTGGCAAAGCGGGTGAAATCTCCCGGCAGATTCTCCACCCAGTGCCCTTTGGTATATACATAGATGAGCCCCCTGGCCACGCCGTTCGTACCGAGGGTAAAGATCAGCGAAGGGATATTGAAGATCGCTACGCCGACGCCGTTGATGAATCCAACCACGACGCCGACGCCGATGGCTGCCAAAGTCGCGGTCACAACGCTTCCGCCGTCCCGGAGGATCGTCGCGCCCACCGCGGAAGAAAGCCCCAGGACAGCCCCCACCGAAACGTCTATTTCGCCGGTCAGAAGCACAAAGCAGGATCCCGCCGCGAGAAACGTAAATACGACGCTGTCATTGAAACAATTGACCAAAAACGCCGGTTTTAAAAAATCGTGATTGACGATCCCCACCAGAAGCATAAGGGCCACTAAAAATAAGAAACTGCTCATTTCTCTGGATTTGTGGATTTTCACAGGCGCCTCACCGTCCCTCCCGCAATCCAAAGGAAGCCGACATCAGTCTTTCCTGCGTGATGGCTGATCTGTCGAGTTCATTCATTATACGACCTTGATATACGACAATTGCCCGGTCGGACAACTCCTCTATTTCCTCCATATCCGAAGAAATCAATAAAATGGCGACGCCGCTTTTTTTCAGCTCCTGGATGATCGTATACACATCGCCCCGGACCGCCGCGTCGATTCCCCTCGTAGGTTCATCAAGGATAATCAGTTTCGGCTTGGTGGCCAGCGCGCGCCCGATCACAATCTTTTGCTGGTTTCCTCCCGAGAGGCTTCCGGCAAGCTGGTTTTGCCCCGTAATCCGGATATGGAAATCCTCCACATATTTCCCGGTAATCCCTTCTTCGGCTTTTTTGTTCAGGAAGAACCTCCCCATACACAGATCTCGGATGAGGGCCGAGGTGGTGTTTTCCGCGATGTCGCTGATCCCGAAAAGCCCGTTTAACCGTCTGTCTTCGGGCACGTAATTGATGCCCGCCTTCAGAATTTCTTCCGTCGGAAGACCCGTGACGTCTACGCCGTCCAGGTAGGCCTTTCCGCCCAAAACCTTGTCCCTCCCGAATATGGTGACGGCAAGTTCCGTCCGCCCCGCTCCCACCACGCCCGCGATTCCCAATACCTCCCCGGGATATACCCGCAGGTTGATATTGGAAAATCCGTAGCCCGAATAATCCTTCAACTCAAACACGGGTTTCTTGTCCTCGTAATCGACGGTCCCGTCGTCTTTCTTCCAGGCGCCCTGTACGGCGTTCCCGGGCAGAAGGCTTCTCACAAGCATTTCCCGGCTGAAGTCGGATACGGGCCCGCTCAGGGTGATAACCCCGTCGCGCATAATCAAAACATGGGAAGCGATGGAAAACACTTCCGAAAGCCGGTGGGTGATGTAGATGATTCCGATTCCTTTGGACTGCAAATCTTTGATGATATGAAACAGGCTCTCCACTTCGTCGAAGGTCAGAGCGCTTGTGGGCTCATCCAATATCAGGATTCTCGCCTGCCGGAGCAGGCCCCGGAGGATCTCCACGAGCTGCTGTTCCGCAATGGAAAGGCTCATGGCAAATCTGGACAAATCAATATTCCAGCCGATTTCTTTCATGAGGGCCAGGAGCTTTTTCCGCAGAACGCTCTTTTTCTCACGGAAGCCGATCATGATATTTTCCTCCACGGACATATTGGGAAACAACATCGGCTCCTGGGGAATCATATAAATCCCCTTGGAAAGAGCCGTGGAGGGTTTGAAATTTGTGATTTCCTCGTGACGGATGATGACTTTTCCGCCGTCGGGATGATAAATCCCCATGATGATCTTCATCAGCGTACTCTTCCCTGCGCCGTTGCCGCCGATCAGCGCAAGAACGTCGCCCGCGCAAAGCGTGAGATCAATGCCTTTCAACACCTCATTGGCGCCGAAGGCTTTCGTGATCCCCTCTACGGATAACAAGCAGTCTGTTTTGGTCATCGGTTTCTTTGTTTGTTCCATTTTTACCATTTTTACCACGCTACCATCATCCATATGGAAATATCCATCTTTATAAATATTTGTTTTCATTCGGAACATTTGTTATTACAATAATACAATATTTTTTTGTCGTTGTCAACCATTTCACAAATATTTTGTTTGACCGCTCTTGACAAAAGGAATGAGACTTGCTATACTAAAAGAAAAACATTTGATTGCGCCCGGAATATTTGTTCTCTCTACTCCATCCGACAGTACAAACTTAGATCAGACGCAAATCTCCCGGAGTATTTCTTCTTTATTTTCTCAATTTGAATGGAAATAATGAAAGAAGGAGATCCGAACGACGATGAACTATGAGGAATCCCTGAAAATCAAAACGGCCTGGTATTACTACATCGAGAATATCACCCAGCAAAAAATTGCCGAAAAGCTCGGCATTTCCCGGATGAAAGTCATGAAGCTTCTGGAAAAGGCCGTCCAGGACGGTACGATCCAGTTTCATATTTCCCAGGAAAAAAGCCACCACCTGAAGATCGAGCAGGAATTGATCCACAAGTGGCAACTGAACGACGCCTTTGTGGCCCCGGCCGGCATCCATTCGGACAAGCCCTCCGTCAACGAAACCGTCGCCAAGGCCGCCGCCATGTATATCAAAGCCCGGCTGACGGAAGACACCTATATCAACTTCGGCTACGGAGACACGCTGAGCAAGGTTTTGAACCAATTGGCAATCATTGTGGAGACGCCCCTTTCGGTGGTATCCCTCACAGGCGGCGTCAGCTGTTATCTTCCCCAGGCATTCTCCAATATATTCAACATAAAATTATATCTCTACCCCGCGCCTCTTGTGGTTTCGGACAAGATGTTCCGGGCCTCCCTCAAAAAGGAGCCTTCCCTGGTGGAAATCTCCCGGATGATTGATTTCGCTTCGATGACCATCGTGGGGATCGGAGGGATGGATGACGACGCGACGCTGATCAAAAATGGCGTTTTCACAAAAAGTGATTTTCTGTATCTTTCGATGGCAGGGGCCGCGGGGGATATCCTGAGTCATTTTATCGATAAAAACGGCGATCCTGTCCAATCGGACATAGAGGATCGTCTGCTTTCGACTCCTCTGGAGACGCTCCGGTCGCTCCCCAACGTCATCGGCGTGGCCGCCGGGCCCGACAAGGTCAAAGCCCTGCGGGCGGCGCTGAACGGGCATTATCTCAACGTGCTCGTGACCGATGACGAGACGGCGCTGAGTCTCTTGCAGGAAAACGAGAATCACGAAAAAATGACGGAATTCCAAAGTAACGCAACATAAAGCCGGGAGGAAAGCCTTGCCCGGCCAAAAGGAATCAGCCCACAATATGTTACCACAGCGCTGCAAAAGGGAGGTATGACTATGCATCATGAATACTTGATGGCAATTGACGCGGGAACCGGAAGCGTGCGCGCCGTAATATTCGACGCCAAGGGAAATCAGGTCGCCGCCGTCTCGGAGGAATGGGAACACAAAGAGGATCCCCGTTACCCCGGAAGTATGGATTTTGATTGGAATCACAACTGGGAGCTTACCGAAAACTGTATCCGCCAGGCCATGGCCAAAAGCGGGATTCAGGCGGAGGAGTTAAAAGGCATATCCACCACTTGTATGCGGGAGGGCATCGTATTATACGACGCATCCGGAAAGGAGATCTGGGCCTGCGCCAACGTCGACGCCAGAAGCAACGACGAGGTGGCCTTCCTGATCAGCCAAAACAAAGCCCTGGAGAAGGAACTGTATCTGAAGTCCGGGCAGACCTATTCTCTGAGCGCGATTCCCAGACTTTTGTGGGTTAAAAACAAGATGCCGGAAATCTACGACAAGATCGCGTCTGTGGGCATGTTCAACGACTGGCTCGCCTACAAGCTGACCGGAATCCTGGCGACGGAACCCAGTAACGGCTCCACCACCGGTCTGTTTGATCTGCAAAGCCGCCGGTGGGATCCTGAAATTGCCGCGAAATGTGGCATAAGAACCGATATCTTTCCCGATGTGAAAGAGTCCGGTTTCGTATTGGGGCGCACCGACAAAAAGCTTGTGGCAAATACGGGCTTGAAGGCGGGCATCCCCGTCGTGGTCGGCGGCGGCGACTGCCAGCTGGGGTCTCTCGGCGTCGGCGTCGTAAACGCAGGCGAAGCGGGCGTATTCGGCGGGAGTTTCTGGCAGTACGAATACAATACGGACCATCCCCGGCCCGATGCCGATTGCAGGGTTCGGGTGAACTGTCACGCGATTCCGGGATTGTGGCAGTATGAAGCGCTGGCTTTCCAGCCGGGGCTTGTCATGCGCTGGTACAGAGACGGATTTTGCCAGGCGGAAAAAGAGCTCGGCGCGCAAACCGGCCGATCCGCCTATGACATCATGAATGAGCGCGCTACCTTCGTCCCGCCGGGAAGTTACGGAATGCTCTGCGCTTTTTCCGATGTGATGAATTTCATCCAATGGAAACACGCGGCGCCCACATTCTCAAACTTTATGCTGAACCCCGAAAAATATAACAAATACACGTTTTATCGGGCGATCCTGGAGAACGCGGCCCTCGTTACAAAGGGCAACGTGGATCTCGTTTACCAGACCACCGGAAAACTCCCCCCCGAAATCACCTTCGCCTCGGGAGCGGCCAACAGCCCGCTGTGGTCCCGGATCCTCGCCGACGTTTTGGGCATCCCCGTCAATGTGCCGAAAGTCAAAGAAGCCACGGCTTTGGGCGGCGCCATCTTGGCGGGATACGGCGTCGGGATCTACGGAGATATCGCCAAAGCCGCCAAAGAACTTGTGAGCATTGAAAACCGTTTCGAACCGGATCCGGAGAATCACGCGCTCTACGGCGAAATCTACGAAAAATGGCGGGCATTTTATCCGGCGCAACTGAAACTCTGTGACGCCGGAATTACGAAAAACATGTGGATCGCGCCGGGTCTTTGATTCCCGGCCGCGCCAATCCAGAAAAACAGGAGTGAGAACTATGTTTAAGCTTCACGAATCCGAAAGAGAATATCGTTTTGGAACTAGCGGGCCCAAGTACCTGATGAAAGGTCCCAACATGAACTTCGCGATCGTACAGTTCCAACCCGGAGACGACTTTAAAGCCCATTACCACAAAATTATGGAAGAAGATTTTTATATTCTGGAAGGGGAAATCGATATCATCGTCGACGGTACAGCCCATCACCTGGTCCCCGGGGATTTTATCCACATCGAACCGGGCGAAATCCATTACTGCGTCAATAACAACGACGTCAGCGTCAAAATGGTATCGACCCTGGCGCCCCACCAGGAATCCGATAAAGTGGAAATCGAAAACTACACATATTAGGCTGCGCCTGTTTTCCGCGCCGCTTTACAGTTTTCCCGCTTTCATATATTGGGCGAGCTTTCCGTTGATTTCAAAAAATTCACCCGCCGCCCTTTTTCCGATGCCCTCGGGATCTTTGAGAACCGCCTGTAA